>JAPUKG010000446.1 GCA_027295775.1 Pseudomonadota bacterium | reverse complement strand
GATCTCGTCGCCCGCACCGGGCTGGACCGTCGAGCAGAGCAGGATCACCGCGAAGTCCGATCCGAGGATGGTCATGCGAGAATCCTCGAGGTTGGCGTCCGCGTCGTAGATGAGCCTGGCGAGATCGGCGACGAGTCCGGGCCTGTCGCCGCCGATCGCCGACAGGATGAACCAGCGCTTCACAGCTCGAGGTCCCGCAGGATCTCCTGAAGCTCCTGGGCGCTCCTGTGGAAGATGGGGAGATCGGTCTTCTTCCACACCACCCGTCCGTCCCGCCCGATCAGCACGAGGGCGCGCTTCGCCATGCCGAGCAGGCCCAGCGCCCCGTAGCTCCGGCACACGCTCTTGTCCTCGTCGGCCAGGAGCGGGAACGAGAGCCCGTGCTTCTCGGCGAAGCGCTCGTGGGACGAGAGGCTCTGGGGGTTCAGCGCCAGGATGTCGGCGCCGAGGTCCGAGAAGGCCGAGAGGTTGTCCCGGTAGTCGCACAGCTGTCTCGTGCAGACAGCCGTATCGTCGCCCGGGTAGAATACCAGCAGCACGGCTCGGTCCTTCAGTCGGTCCGAGAGCGTGATCTCGCCCTCCGTGGAGGGCAGTGTGAAATCGGGAGCGACGTCGCCGACACCGGGTGAGGCCATGGCGAGATGCTAGCACCCGCGGCGAACCGCTGAAGGAGGCGTCATGGAAGTTCAGCTCAACGGCGACGGCCCGGCCCGGGGTCCGCTGCGCGGCGTCACGGTCCTGGATCTCAGCAGCGTGGTCTCCGGTCCCTTCTGCGCGCAGGTGCTCGGCGACTTCGGCGCCGACGTGTGGAAGCTGGAGTCGCTGCGGGGCGACACCAGCCGGTTTCTGGGGTTGCCCGGCGCCAGCGGGTACTGCGCGCTCTTCGCCCAGTTCAACCGGAACAAGCGCTCGATCGCGCTCGATCTCAAGCAGCCGCAGGGGCAGGAGGTCGCAAGGCGTCTGGCCCGGAGGGCCGACGTCCTGCTCGAGAACTATCGGCCGGGGGTCGCCGACCGCCTGGGCCTCGGCTACGAGGTGCTCGCGGCCGAGAACCCGGGGCTGATCTATGTCTCCATCAACGGCTTCGGACCCGAGGGACCGTACGTGGACTACCCGGCCTACGACACGGTGATCCAGGGCCTGGTGGGATTCATGCCGATCCAGGGCGACGAGGACGATCCCCGGCTCATCCGGCACATCGCAGCGGACAAGGCGACCGGTCTCACGGCGACGTACGCGATCATGGCGGCGCTCTTCGAGCGGCAGCGCGGCGACAGTGATGGGCGCGGGCAGAGGGTCGACGTCCCGATGCTGGACGCCTATGCCGCCTTCACTCTGCCCGACGTGCTGGGCGAGGACACCTTCGTGCCGAAGCGCGAGCTCCCGACGCCGCCCCTCGAAGCGCGCGAGGTGCACCGGGCCTGGCGCACCGCCGACGGCTTCGTGGTGATGTTGATCATCGAGGACAGCCAGTTCCAGGGGATCTGCCGCACTCTCGACCGGCCCGAGCTGATCGACGACCCGCGTTGCGTCGACCTCCCGACGCGGATCGCGAACGCCCGGGAGCTCTTCGGGGAGCTCGCGGACGAGATCCGGAAGTGGACCACCGCGGATCTGGTGGAGCGGGCCCGTCGCTTCGGGGCGCCGCTGGCGCCCGCCAACAGCATCGCCGACTTCCTCGCCGACCCGCAGGTGGCCGTCAACCGCACCGTATTCGAGACCGACGCCGATGGAGGCGGGCGTCTGCGCCTGCTGCGCAACCCGGTGCGCTTCCACGCGTCCCCGGCGAGCCTGCGCCGCCTCCCGCCGAGGCACGGCCAGCACAGCGCGGAGATCCTGCGCGAGGCCGGCTACGCGGACGCGGAGGTGGAGGCGCTGCGCGAGGCGGGCGTGGTGGTTGGGGGCTAGGAGCCTCTTGTCGCGGGAAGACCACGGCCCGCGTCTGCCCCGGGCTGCGCGGCTTATGTCGCCCTTCGCGTACTCGATCGGCTTGGCACTGGCCACGCTGAGTGCCCTCGCGGCACCCGGTTGCTCCCCGGCGGAAGAACCGGGACGTCTCCCCGTCCCGCACGGCGTGGTGCTGGTCTCGATCGACACGCTGCGTGCCGACTACCTCAACACCTACGGCTACACCGACTTCGAGACGTCGCCCTTCCTCGACGGCTTCGCGGCGGAGAACGTGCTGTTCGAGAAGGCTTTCGTATCGGAACCCTGGACGCTCACCTCTCACATGACCCTGTTCACGGGACTCCACCCCCATCACCCCGGTGTGGCGGAGCATACGGTGCTGGCCGAAGACGTCCCAACCCTGGCCCTCCATCTGCAGCGGAAGGGTTACCGGACCCAGGCGTTCGTGGACGGAGGCTACGTCGGGGCGCATTGGGGCTTCGATCGCGGCTTCGACGCCTACGAGACCCCCCGGCCACTGTCTGGGTTCCCCGAGATCCTGCCACGGGCGATGGACTGGCTGGATCGGCACGCGCGGGAGAGCTTCTTCCTGTTTCTCCACACCTACGACGTCCACTCGAGGGGCGCGATGCCCTACTACAAGGTCCCCGGCAGCCGGGCGGGGACGCTGTAGTAGGGCATCGGACCCATAGCGTGGACGTCGAAAATGTTGAGAAACACGAAAAAGCACACCCCCGCGTGCCCATCCAGCCCGTCCAACGCCC
>JAPUKG010000445.1 GCA_027295775.1 Pseudomonadota bacterium | reverse complement strand
GTCTACCCCGAGCTTCGCGACGACCAGGTCGAGTGGGTCGCGAGCCGGGTCCACACCTTCTACGGGCAAGTCTTCTGAATTTCGCTCGGCTCACACCAGGCAAAGCCTGGTGTGGCCTCGCTGCGCGGTCGCGTCTGGGCTCCGCGGTCTCAACGACTGCCGTGCACGCTCCCTTGCCGCATCGGGCCGTGCCTGGCCCTACCATGGCCGCCCCTTGCCTCTGTGGCACTGTCCCCCGACGAAAGGCTGATTCGCTCTATGGCGCGAAGCGCTTCTTGTAGGGGGTGGGTGGGGGTCGTCGCGCGCAGGGCCTCGTGGCCCTGACCCGAACCATTCAGGCTCAATCGCCGTGCGCTTGCAGGATCGTGAGCGCGCGGCGCGCGCCCTTGTGGTCCGGGTCGATCTGGAGCACGCGTCGGTACTGATTCCTCGCCTCCTGCAGCCGCGAGCGCTTCTCGAGCGCGCGCCCCATCAGGAAGAAGCCCTCGGGGTTGTTCGGCGCGATCGCGACCATCTCCCGGTAGTGGGCGAAGGCCTCCGGGAGCTCGCCCCGCCGCGCGCGCAGGTGCGCCATGTCCTTGTGGGCCGCGTAGAAGTCGGGCTTCAGCTCGAGAGCACGCCCGAGGTGCGCGAGCGCGTCGTCCTGCCGCCCCAGACGCAGCGACGCCAGGGCCAGGCCCCGGTGCGGCCCGTGCAGGTCGGGGCGAACCTCCAGGGCAGCGCGATAGGACGCGGTGGCCTCCTCGAAGCGCCGCTGGCGCATGAGCTCCCGGCCGAGGTTCGTGTGCCCCATCCAGGACGCCGGGTGCTTGGCGACCGTATCCCGCCACAGGGTCTCGCGGCTCTCGTAGATCCGACTCTGCTGGTAGGTGAGCCCGCCGAGCGCGACGAGCAGGACCCCCGCCAGCACGTACCGCGCGCGCCACGGCGCGCGCCCGCTCCGCTCGAGGAGCGTCGCGCCCACGCCCGCCGCCAGGGCGATGGGCCCGATGCACGCGACGTACTGATAGTGGTCGGCCACGTGGCTGTAGAAGAAGGTGAAGAGCGGAACGAATCCCAGCACCGGGGAGAGGGTCGCGACGAAGAAGACCGCCGCCGCCAGGGGCCAGCGGCCGATCCGGCCCCGAGCGGCCCAGAGGCCGAGAACCAGAATGGCGCCGGCCACCAGCCACCCGTACTGGAGAGGATCCGACGGGTCGACCGAGAACTTTGGATAGCTGAACGTCAGGTCGACGGGCCAGACCAGCTTGCCGAGGTAGAACCAGACCGCGCGCGTCGCCACGAGCAGGCTCTCCAGGGGGGCGAGGGCAAAGCGCTCGCCGACGGTGCCCTGGTGGGTGCGCTCCCAAAGGAGGCTCACCCCGCCCATGGCGAGACCGAGGAGCAGGAAGGGCGCAATCTGGAGCCAGCGGCGGGCGTCCACGGCGCGACCGCGGGCCCAGAGGACCAGCACCTGGGCCGCCGGCAGCGTGCACGCCGTGGTCTTGGCGGTGAGGGCCAGAGCCGCAAGAGCGAGCGAGGTGCCGTACGCGGGGCCCGGGCGGCGCGCCCCGGGCTCGGTGAAGCGCAGCCACGCGAGCAGCGAGCCCAGCGACAGGAACAGCGAGAGAACGTTCTTGCGCTCGGTGATCCACGCCACCGACTCCACCTGGACCGGATGCAGCGCGAAGATGGCCGCGGCCAGCCACGCGGCCGGCAGCCCCAGGCGAACGAGCACCCACCACAGGAGCAGCGCGTTGGCCGCGTGGAGCAGCACGTTCACCAGGTGGTAGCCCAGCGGCTCGAGCTCCCAGAGCGCGTACTCGATCCGGAACGTCGTGTAGGTGAGCGGGAAGTACTGGGACGGCGCATCCGCCGAGAGCCAGATGCGGCGCAGTCCGTCGGGCTCGTGGAGGAGCGGGTTCTCGGTCACGTAGTCGTCGTCGTCCCAGACGAAGCCGGCGCCGAGCGCAGGGGCGTAGGCGGCGACCGTGCCCGCGACGAGCGCGGCGGCCAGCAACGCCCGCGCCCGGCGACGAGCGCGGGGGACGCCAGCCTCTGCCGTCACTCCCCGCCTCCGGAGAGGTCGACCATGTCGTGGACATCGCCGCGCACGGGCGCCCGCTCAAAGGGGCGGCCCGCCTCGAGCAGCGTCATGGGCAGGCCCCGGCGCGGCGCGATCGTCACGGTCACGCGGCGATCGATGCGCGCACCCGCCGCCGGAACGGGCTGAAAGCGCTGCAGCAGCATGGAGAGCACGATCTCGAGCGTCCGCGTCGCGAAGGACGCGCCGACGCACATGTGGAGGCCGGCGCCGAAGGGCATGTAGGTGTAGGGCGGGGGCTCGAGCGACTGCCAGCGCTCGGGTGCGAAGACCTGGGGACGCGGGAAGCTCTCCGCGCGCCGGTGCGCCACATCGAAGGGGATCAGGATCCGGGTGTGGCGGGGGACGTCCAGACCCGGGAGACGCGCCGGCCGCATGGCGACCCGGACCGTGTATGGCACCACCGGAAAGAGCCGCAGGCTCTCCTGGATGACGTGTCCAAGGAGCGCGACCTCGTTGTCCTTCGGTGGCGCTCCTCCGAGCGTATTGCGCAGCTCGTGGGACAGCCGGACCGCCAGCTCGGGGTGCTGGCTCAGCAGGAAGAGCGTCCAGACCAGGGCGTATGCCGTCGTCTCGTGGGCGGCCAGGAACATCACCACCGACTGCCCGACCAGGTTCCGCTCCGAGATACCGCCCTCCGCATCGACGGCACGCACGATGGCCGAGAGCAGGTCCGGACCCCGGGCGCTCTCGCTGCGCCGGCGCCGGATCATCTCCAGCAGCGACGCCTCGAGCTCCTGGGCCAGCGCCAGCATCTCCGCGTAGGGTGTTCCCGGGATGTCCAGCTGCAAGATGCGCGTGCGGTTGCGGTAGTTGAGCTGGATCCAGTGCTCGATGGAGCGGCCCGCCGCCTCGGACGCCGCCAGGTCCGACTCGCCGAAGAGGGTGGCGGCGGCGATACGCCGAGTCAGGTCCTTCATCTCCCGCTCGAGGTCGCGGCGCTCGCCCACCCGCCAAGAGGCCAGGGTCTCGTCCACGATGCCCGCCATCGTGTCCCGGTGCGCATCGGCGGTCCGCTTCTGCAGGGCCGGAAGCATCAAGCGTCGCTCGCGCCGGTGCTCCTCGCCGTGGAGCCGGAACAGGCTGCGGCGGATGCGCCGCTGGGCCGAGCCGGAGGGCCCCGCCAGTGCGAGCGTGGAGTTGCGGTAGCCGTCGTCGGTGACCACCTCCCGGATCCAGTCGGGGTCGGAGGTGACGAGCAGCAGCTTGCCGCGCCGGCCCGGCCGCCGGAAGAGCGCCGTCCGTCCGTAGCGCCGATCCACCCAGCGAAAGCAACCGATCGGATCCCGCGCCAGGCGCCACAGGGTCGGGAGATATCCGAAGGGTTGAACGTCCACGCGCGGGCTGCCTCGCAGAGCGCGAAGCTACCCGGTCAGCAGACTCCAGAGCAAATTCACCCGCCTCGCCGTCTGGGGCGGCACACTGGGCGGCGGTTCGGCCGAACCTATCCCGCCTGCTCGACGAGGATCACGCCTTCCAGCCGGCGCGCGGCTTCGACGCCCTCGCGGCGCTCGTGGCCGTCCCGGATCACCTTATAGCGGTAGCGGCCGGGCTTCAGCTGACAGAAGCTGGCGTACTCGCCGGCCTGCAGAGACGCGGACACGAGCTCGTCCTCCTCGATCGAGAAGTTGACGACGCTGTGGCAGATCATCGAGCGCGCCACCTCCCGTTCGAAGACGATCCGGGACGACACCCGTGCATCGCTGACCCACGCCACCCGCTGACCCTCCACGAGTCGCGTCGTGGCGGGCTTGAGCCCGTGGTTGGTGATCAACACCACCTGGTGGTCGATCCGCCGGTAGCTCGGGGCCAGGAGCGGGAATGCGCCCGGTGTCTGATACGTGATCTCCGTCGGCCGCTCGTCGCCCGCCCACGCGCTGGGGGCACAAGCCAGCACGCCCAGCCCGAGTCCCAGTAGCCACAGCCCGATCCAGCTGCTTCGCTCTCTCATGACTTCCTCCCTCGCGACCGAGAGGAGCAAGAACCGGGCCAGGACGTCCCGGGCCTGAGACGCGCGAGGGGCGCGCTGGCGACGCCGTGGTGCAGCGCGATGCAGCAGTGTCGGCGCTTCGCTGCAGCCACCGCGGATGGCGGGGCCCCGAGAGCGATCAGCGCAACGGAAGGATCGCGGTAACGCGCGTTCCACGGTCCGGCTCGCTCTCGATGCGCAGCTCTCCGCCGTGCCCCTGGACGATCCGGTAGCTCACGGGAAGTCCGAAGCCCTGCTCCGCGCCCGCGACCTGGCTGGCCTCGAAGGGATCGAAGATGCGGTCGACGACCTCCTGGTCGATGCCCGGCCCGTCGTCCTCGATCTCGATCTCGGCCGCTTCGCCCGCCGCGCGCAGGGTCACCCCGACGCGACCCCCCGCCCCCGCCGCCGTCGCCGCGTTGCGCAGGAGCTGGAGCACCATCTGCTCGATCTGGAAGGCGTCGCAGGGGATCGACGTGCCCTCCTCCTGGAGCGCGACGTCGAGCTCGAGGTCGCGGGGCAGACCGGGGCGCAGCGAGTCGACCGCACGGGTGACCGCAGCGGCGAGGCTCGAGCGACGGCGCAGCGGCTGGGACGCGGCGTCGGCGCCGCGGCCAGACGCGAGGCCCGACGGGTGGGACTCGGCGGCGTCGAGCCTGGCCGCCAGCTTGGCCAGCTCGTCCATCTTCTCTGCCAGGGCCCCGTTGGCCGCCTGCAGGATCTCGGGCGCCGCGCGGCGCGCGCCCGCTAGCGCCGAGAGCTGGCGCGCCAGGTCGAGCCCCCGGCCCGCCGCCGCCCCGAGGCTCGCCGCGAGGAGCGCCGCGGCCAGCGCCCCGCCGAGCGACGCACCCAGCCCAACGGCCGCGAGCAGACCCGCCGCAGCGCCGAGCGCCCCGCCCGCGATCAGGCCGGCGCGCGGGACGCGCGCGAAGCGAACCTCGTACAC
>JAPUKG010000444.1 GCA_027295775.1 Pseudomonadota bacterium | reverse complement strand
CCCGTGGCCGCGGTAGTCCCACAGGATCACCCGCGCGCCCGCCGCAGTCAGGGGATCGACCTGCCCGCGCCAGTTCTCGCGGGTGGTGCAGAAGGCGCACGAGAAGATCAGCGGGATGCCCTCGCCGTGGGCCTCGGCGTAGAGGCGCGTGCCGTCGCGCGCCTTCACCATCGCGTGCGTCATGCCCAACGAGACGGCCTCCTACTCGGCCTCGAGGCGGTCGCGGAGGGCGTTGGACATCTGGTCGATCTGCCGCTCCATCTCGCCTTTGATGGTGAACTCGGGCACGAGCGATCGCGTGCGACCGTTCAGCTCGACCGACACGACCGAGCCGGTCCCGGCTTCTTCGACGGTCACCTCGCCGCGCAGCTCGCGCCACACATTGCCGTCGCACACCTTCTCGAAGCGCACGTTCCCGTCCATCAGGAAGGTGAAGTGGAAGGTCGCGACCCCCTCGCGGCCGAGCGCGGTGTAGCGGGTGCGAGTGGTGCGCCGATCGCCCGCGCTCTCGACCACCTCGGTCTCGGTTCCGGGGAAGAGACCCACCAGGGTGGCATCGGCGCAGAGCACCTCGACCACGTCGTCACGGGACCGGTCGACCTTGAAGCTCTTCTCGAGACGCATGGGACCCCCTCAGCGAATGTCCACCAGGAACGGCGGGACGAGGAGTGGTGTGTTCGTCGGAAGCTCGAGCACCCAGCTCCAGCTGCCGAGCCGCTCGACCAGATCCGGCAGGACGATCGCCCGGATCAAGTCGAGTGAGGCCCGCCCCTGGAGCAGATCCCGGATCTCGTCTGCCAGCTGCCGGGGCTTGGGGAAGGGCAGGAGCAGCACCTCGGCGTCCTCGTCCAGGCCGAGCTCGCGCTTGGCGCGGTCGACCGCCACGTGCAGTCCGCCGAGCTCGTCCACCAGACCGAGGTCGGCCGCCTGGGCGCCGGTCCACACCCGCCCCTGTCCGAGGGCGTCGACGCGCTCGCGCGGAAGCTCGCGGCCCTCGGCCACCCGGGTCACGAACAGGTCGTAGGTGTCGGTGACGATGGCGCGCAGCCGCTGCCGGGCGCCCGGCGAGAGCTCGCCGGACAGCAGCAGGTCGGCGTGCCGTCCGCGGGTGAGGCCAGTGATCCCGATGCCGAGCTTCTCGAACAGACCGGTCAGGACGGGCCGCAGCACGAACACGCCGATGGAGCCGGTCAGCGCGCCCGGCGGCGCAACGATGGCATCGCAGCCCATGGCCGCGTAGTAGCCACCGGACGCGGCGACGTCCGAGAACGACGCGATCAGCGGCTTGCCGGCTTCCTTCGCCTTGCGCGACGCGTACCAGATCTCCTCGGACGCCAGGGGCGAGCCGCCGGGACTGTCGATGCGCAGGATGATCGCCGCGATGTCGGGATCCTCCGCCGCGCTCTCGATCGCCTCGCTCACGGTCTGCGACGCGAACACGGGCGCACCGGTGCGCGACGTGCGTCCCCTTCCGCTGACGACGCTACCGCTGCCGTAGATCAGGGCAAAGTTCGCGTCCGCCTCGAAGCCCACGTCCGAGGGATCGACGCCGGCGTAGTCCTCGCCCTTGACCACGGGTCCCGCGAGCTCGTCCAGCTCCTCGAAGTGGCGGATCCCGTCGATCAGCCCGCTGGCCAGGAGCTCGCTGCCCAGCACCGGGCCTGAGTCGATCGCCCGGCGCACGGCGGATTCCTCGAGCCCGCGCCCCTCGGCAATGCCTCCGACGAACTGCGCGTCGATGGAGTCGAGCAGGGAATTGGCCATCTCGCGATGCGCCTCGCTCATCTCCGTCGCCGTGAAGGAGTCGACCGCGGTCTTGTACCGGCCCACCCGCTCGGCCTCCACCACGACGCCGATCTTCTCCCAGGCGCCGCCCAGGAACATGTACTCGGCGGCCAGGCCGAGCACCGGGACGATCGCCGCCGGCGAGAGGTAGATCTCGTCGGCGGCGGTAGCGACGTAGTACTCGCGGCCCCCGCCGATGACAGACATGTCGAGATACGCGACGGTCTTGCGCCCGGCGCTCCGCAAGCGTCCGATGGCGTCCCGGATTTCCTGCGCCTTGCCCCACCCGATGCCCAGTTCTCGGATGCGCAGCACCACCGCGGCCAGGCGGTCGTCGCGCTCCGCCAGTGAGAGGGTCGACAGGAGCGACACGAAGGGACGTCGCCGCTCGCCGAGAATGCGCGCGAAGATCGGCGGCTCCGGACCCTCGACATAGTCACCCGAGAGCTCGAGTACGAGGGTGCTCCCGGGCTCCACGTCCAGTCCCATGGGACTGCGCATCACGAGCCAGACCGCGACCAGCAGCAGCGCGACCACCACCGCCACCCGGATGGCGCGTTTGCGATTCATGGCCCCCCTCCTTTGCAGTGAAGCTCGCAGCGAGGCGACGTGCGCGGTGAAGCTCGCTCTTGGGTCCCGAGGCGTAGGCTATCATGCGCCGCCATGGCCCCCCAGGAGGTCTTCGTCGCGGGCGTCGGGCTCACCAAGGTCGACCTCACGGGCAACATCTTCTCCAGCGTCTTCGATCTCTTCGCGGAAGCCTACCGGCGCGCACTCCGAGACTCCCCGGTTCGATCCTTCGACGCCATCCAGATCGGCATCATGGACAGCGAGGAGTTCGAGAACCGAGCCAACATCGCGACCAAGATCGCCGACCAGATCGGACTCACCGGCATCCCGGCGGTGCGCAGCGAGACTGCCTCCTCCACCGGCGCCTGCGCGTTCCACGAGGCGTACTACAAGGTCGCCTCCGGCCAGTGCGAGAACGTGCTGGTGCTGGCGGGGGAACGCATGAAGATGGTGACCACCGAGGTCGCCACCACCATCATGTCCAAGACCGTCGACCCGGTGGAGCGGCGCTTCGGCTTCACCATGCCCGGGTTGATCGCACTCCTGACCCAGGTGTGGATGCAGGAGCGCAAGATCAGGGGCAAGGGCGTGGCGGACGTGATGGCCCGGCTCATGGTGCGATCCCACACCTTCGGCGCGATGAACCCACTCGCCGCCTTCTACGGCAAGCCCGAAACCCTGGACCGGTACTTCGACACGTCGGTGAACCTGCCGGTGGCGACGCCGCTCATGCGCAAGGACTGCTCGCCCATCTGCGACGGCGCCGCGGCAGTGATCCTGACCTCGAAGCCCCAGGCGGTCCGGGTCGCCGGTCTGGGCTCCGCCACCGAGACGTCTTCACTGCTGGACCGGGCGAACCTGTCGGGACTCGACGCCACACGCGCGGCTGCCCGCGTCGCCTATTGGCGCGCCGGCATCGCGGAGCCGCGCCAGGTAGAGGGCCTCGTGGTGGAGGCCCACGACGCCTTCAACAGTCTGCTCCCCATGTCGCTGGCCGACCTGGGGCTGGTGGATCCCGACGACGCCATCCCGGCCCTGGTCGGCGATCCGTCGCAGCCGCCCGGCGATCCGGTGGAGCACCCGATCACCGGCGTGTGCGGCACCCTCCCCACCAATCTCTCGGGAGGCCTGAAGGCCCGCGGCCACCCGGTGGGCGGCACTGGGCTCTTCCAGATCGCCGAGACCGTCCTCCAGATCACGGGCGGCTTCCCGAATCCGGGCGCGCAGGTACCGGACGCCCGGATGGGTCTGTGTCACTCGATCGGCGGCCCTGGGAACAACGTGTACGTGACCCTCGTCGAGGCCAGCGACAGCGGGCGCACCCGCGATGCGGTTCCCGCGCCGCGCCTGCAGTTCGAGTCCCGAGAAGGCCGGCCACGGCGAGAAGACCGGAACATCCGCGAGGGGCAGGCGGTGGTGGAGGCGGCGACCACGATCTTCGTCACCGCCGAGCGCGTGCCCGCACCGGTCCACGCCGCGCTGCTGTCGATCGACGGCCGGCGCGTCTTCGCCAAGATGGATCACCCAGCGGGCGAGAACGAGGAGCCGGAGCAGCTCCTGGCGGGCCAGAAGGTCAAGCTCCTGGTCAAGGACGACGGGAACCACTACTTCCAGATTCCGCGACCGCGCCGCTTCGAGATGGCCCGCATCGTGGAAGCGATCCGGCGGCGGGTGGGAGCCTAGACCCGACGGGCCCAGGCCCCCGGACCCGCGAGGCTCTACTCGGTGGCCTCTTCTTCGTCGGTCGTCTCGACGACGATGTCTTCCGCCACGATGGCGCCATCGTCCGTCGCGATCGCGATTCCCTCGACCTCCGCCACCGCGTCGGTGACCGGGCCGGCATCTACGGAGCGATCTCCCCCGCTGCACGCCAGACCCGCGGTCGTCAACGCGAACGCGGCGAGGAGCGCAGTCCACTGGAACACTCTCACTCTCATCCCTCCCCATGCTGGTGAGTCAGCGCCGTCGAGCGTTCCAAAGTCCGCCGGTCGCCCGCTGTGACCTGGATCACAATTGGGCGTAGGGGGAATACCACGCTACGAAGGTGCCGGCATCGCCAATGCGTACAGGTCCTGCGTCTCACGGCGGCCGCGGATCGGTACATCGGGCCGCTTCGCGAAGCCCGCGGCGGCTGGCTGCGCCCTCTCCCAGGTCGCATGGTCGATCACCAACGCCGCGTCCAACTCTCGCGTCAGGCTCTGGAGCCGTGCCGCCAGGTTCGTGGTGTTGCCGATCGCGCTCCAG
>JAPUKG010000443.1 GCA_027295775.1 Pseudomonadota bacterium | reverse complement strand
GTTCTCCTTGAGCTTCGAGACCAGGGGCGAGAAGTCGCTGTCGCCGGTCAGCAGGGCGAAGATGTCGATGTGCTGCTTCGCGTAGCAGAGGTCGATGGCGTCCACGACCATGCGGATGTCCGCGCTGTTCTTCCCGCTCATGGAGCTGCGCGGGATGTCGATCATCTCCATTCCGTGCGCGTGGAAGGTGCGCATGGCGCTCCGGTACTGGGTCCAGTCGCAATAGGCGCGCTTGTGAACGATCCGCCCCTTCTCGAGCAGGCGCTTCAGGATCAGCTCGATCCGGAAGCCGCCCGACTTCGTGTCGCGGACGCCGAGCGCCAGGTTCTCGAAGTCCACGAAGACGGCGATCAGGGGTTCGTCGGCCAAGTCGATCCCTCCCATCGAGGCCCGCGGAGCGTAACATGAAGCAGATCGTGTCCGCCCCCACTCACGCCACCGTCGCCCGCGGGTCCGCCGCCGGCCAACTGCCCCGCTTTCGGCTCGGGGAGGAGATCACGGCGGAGCAGGCCGCCTTCCTCGACGAGCACGGATTCCTGCTCTTCGACCGGGTCGCCTCGCTGGACGAGGTGGCCATGCTGTGCGCGGAGCTCGACCAGGTGGAGGCCGGCTGGCTGGCCGAGGGTCGCCGCGCGGTCAACGGGATCCCGATCTTCTACGGGCGCCGTGGGCACCGTCCCTGGGTCCAGCGGTTCGCGTTCACGTCGCTGTTCTCCGAGGCCATGCGCCGCTTCGTCCGCGATCTCCGCTTCGAGCCGATCCGGCGGCTGGTGGGCGACCGAGCCCGGGTGGGCGACGACGAGAAGGACGGCGTCGTGGTCAACCGGTACCTGAACGCGCCCGGGAGCGTCTCGGCGGAGCTGGGCTGGCACACCGACGGGCTGCGCGATCTCTTCTACCTGCGCATGCCCCAGGCGATGCTCAACGTCGGCCTGCACCTGGACGACTGTCCCGCGGAGAACGGCGGCCTGCGGCTGATCCCGGGCAGCCATCGCCAGGGCTTCGCATCCATGTGCTTCCACAAGCCGTACTTCGTGGGCCACGCACCGGACCCGGACGAGGTGGTCATCGAGACCCGCCCCGGCGACCTCACCGTGCACGACGGCCGGCTCTGGCACCGGGTCGCCCGCTCCGAGCGCCGCGGCGACGCGAGCCTTCGGCGCAGTCTCTACGTCCCGTACCTGACTGGCCCCTACGAGCCCAAGAGCGAGTCCAGCCGGACGCCCGCCTACCACCACCTGGGGCGCCTCCAGCGCGCGTGGCGGGCGAGGCCGCGACGCGGTGCGTCAAGCGCCTGACTTTGCTTGACTTTCGTCACTTCTTGGGGCCAGAATGACACGAACGATCGGAGCTCGACACCGGTCATGCTGCGCTGTGCTGTTCTCGCTGTCCTGGCTACCCCGCTCGCCGCGGGGGCCCTCTCCGCACAGCCGATGCAGCTCTCCGATCCGACCCCCCGCTGGGTCTCGGTCTCCTTCGAGATCTCGCCGCGGGACCTGCCCGGCCAGACCCGGACCCACTTCTCCCGGTCCTTCCCCGCCTGGCTCGAGCCGGGCGCGGCCGACCATACCGCGCGGGTGACCGTCGATGGCCGGGTGGTCGAGCGGCATCTGCTGTTCGATGACGATCCCGTGCCCGAGAGCTTCAGCCACTTCGTGTGGGTGTTCGACACGCGCACGGGCCACGTGCGCTCGGCTTCGGTCGCTGGCACGGTGCGCAAGCCGGTCGACTGGGGCTTCTTCCGCACCGAGGTCGAGACCGACATCACCATCGAGATGAACACCGAGAGCCCCGCCGGCTTCCGCCGCTCCCAGCGGATCCTGGGCCACGAGCTATTTCGCTTCTGCGATAGCCCCGGCGACGACCGGTGCACGCTGGTCGAGCCCGCGCGCTACGACCCGGGGACGGGCTACGTGAACGCCGTCGGCGAGGTCGAGATCCAGACCGGCTTCGTCACGACGCACTCGTTCTCGCCGCTGGGCGAGGCGGTCTTCAGCGAGCTGGGTGCCGAGCAGGACTTTGCGCAGTCTGCCCGGTCTGCCCAGGAGCCCGCCGCCAAGGCGAGCGCGGCCCTGCCTTCGGTCTCCAGCCGCGGCACCCCCTGACGGGGCGAGAGCGCGGGGCCAGGGGCCGGCTTGCGCTAGCGAATCTGGTGGCGGGAGCACCAGGTGAGGCCGCCGTGCAGGTAGATCCGCTCGACCACCCGGGCCGCGCTCTTCGGCGGCGCCAGGAAGCGAAGGCGCAGCTCGGCGGGCTCGACCAGGCAGTCCTCGACGAACGCCGACTCGAGCACCTCGCCCAGGGAGCGGGTGAGCTCGGCCTCGTTCGCGAAGTGGAGGGTGTGGACGTGCACGTGCGCCATAGGGAGGATGGAACCCCGGCGAGAGAGGAGCAAGAGCCGTGCCAGCCGCCAGAGGCCGCTCAGGGCGCCCTCTGACCCGGAGCGCCCTCTCGTTGGGCATCCGAACGCCGGGGATTGCTCGGTTCCTGAGCAGCGGAGCGGATCCGGCCAGCCGCGGCGTCAGCGGCGCAGGCTCGGCGTCTTGATCCCGCGTGTCTCCTCGCCGAAGAAGTGACTGTCGGCCTGCGCCAGGAAGGCGGCCAGGCAGACGCCGTCTTCGCCGTCATGGGTCGCGTCGAGCATGGCCACGTCCTCCATGCGGTCCGGCCGGAAGCTCCGGTAGTCGCGGCGCAGCTCGCACCAGGTGGCGAGGGTCCACTTGTTGCCCCAGAAGTAGAGGGCGAGGGGGCGCACGTCGCG
>JAPUKG010000442.1 GCA_027295775.1 Pseudomonadota bacterium | reverse complement strand
ACCCGAGGCGAAGCCTCGGGTGGGCTCGCTGCGCGGTCGCGTTTGGGCTCCGCGGTCTCAACGACTGCCGTGCACGCTCCCTTGCCGCATCGGGCCCAGTCTGGGCAAGCATGGCCCCCCGTTGCCTCCGTGGCACGGACCCTCGACGAAAGGCTGTTTCGCTCCTCGGCGCGAAGCGCTTCCCGTAGGCGGGTGGGTGGGGGTCGTCGCGCGCAGGGCCTCATGGCCCTGACCGGAACCGTTCCGCAACCCCCAAGACATTTACAGCACCCCCTATGCTCACCACCCAGAGTCTTGTGGTTCTGCACGGCGCCCGAATCCGCTTCAAGCCACGGCCTGCCGACGGATTAGAGGCCTCGGAGCGCGACGACCCCCACTCGCCCCCAAGACTGCGTGTACCTTCGCTCCGTGGCTGCGTCGAGGGAACCTGCGCTGCGCTTTTCCCCGTGGGCCACCGCTCTCTGGTCCGTCCTCTGGGTCGTCCTGATGGTCGACGTCCACGGCGACACCCTGGGCGGCGATCCGCTCGATCAGCTCCACACCCCATCCGCCTCGGCCATGCGCGTGGTCGGACGTGATCTCGAAGTCGCAATGGGCGCGGCACAAGCGCCGGCCTTCGAGCGAAGGCTGTGGGAGGCGCTGCACGGCACGGCCGGCGACGCCCTCGACAGCGCGGTCTACGTCGAGAGCGACCTCCTCGCCTACTTCGAGTGGCGCGACGGCGAGGGCGCACCGCGGGCCGAGAAGACGCGGAGCCGCCTCGCCCTGCTCCTGGCGGCGAGCGGAGACACCGCGGGCGCGCTCGCACTGGCCGCCCAGGCGGGCGACGACGGCGCGCTCGCGAACGACCTCCGTTTCGTCTACGGCGAGGGAGGCCGGCCGCCGGGGGAAACCTTCGCGGCGCTGTTGGCGGCCCAGGACTCGTGGCTGGCGTCTTCGGTCCAGGCGTCCCTCGACGCGCGAATGGGGAAAGCGGACGCCGCGCGGGCCGAGCGAACGCGGCGGCAGAGGCGCTCATCCCGGGGCTACCGCGCCGCGCGGCACACCGTCGCCCTGGGTGCCGCCCTGGTGCTGGCCGGTGTCCTCGTCCTCGCCGGGTGGGCCGTGCGCCGCGGGAGCGGCGCGCCGGGCCTGGGCGGACCGCCGTGGACCCTCGCCGACGGCCTCGCGGTCTTCGTCCGTGCCGACGTCTGGAACCGACTCTTCTTCGCCGGCCTGACCCGGCTTCCCGTGTCCGTCACCGAGTCGAGTGCCGGCGAGTTCCTGTGGCAATGGAGCACGCTCCTCGCGTCGCTGCCGCTCGTCTGGCTGGCGCATCGTCACCTCGCCCGCCCCCATCGGCTCGCACGGCCCGCGCCGTTCGGCCTGCGCCCCGGTCCCCGAGAGCTTCCGCACCTGGCGGCGATCTCGCTGGCGGCGCTCGCCATCGACCTCACCGGCACCTACGCCCTCGCCTCCGCCGGCTTCGCCCTGGGCTTCGAGGGACACTGGAGCGAGGGACTGGACGAGGTGCTGATCTGGGGCGCGCCCGCTTCGGCGCTTCTCACCGCGGTCGACTACGTGGTGTGGGCGCCGCTCTTCGAAGAGCTGGCGTTCCGCGGGGTTCTCTACTTCTCGCTGCGCAGCCGCTTGGGTCCCGTGCCCGCCGCCTTGGCCAGCGCGATCCTGTTCGGCGCGGTTCACTTCTACTCGGTGCCGGGCTTCGCGGGCACCCTGTGGAGCGGTCTGGTCTGGGCGTGGGTCTACGAGCGATCGCGCAGTCTCGTGCCGGGGATCGCCGCGCACGCCGTCTACAACGGGCTGTACGTCCTGGGACAGGTGACGCTCTACCGCTAACGTGTGAGCAGGAGAACGCCATGAACGTCGAAGGCAAGGCCGCGATCGTCACCGGGGGCGGAACCGGCGTCGGAAAGGCCACCGCCCTGCGCCTGGCTTCGCTCGGCTGCTCGGTTCTCGTGAACTACAGCCGCTCGAAGGACGGGGCCGAAGAGGCGGCCGCGGCAGCGCGGGAGCAGGGCGTCAAAGGAGTCGCATTCCAGGCGGACGTATCGGACGACGGCGCGTGCCGCGCCATGGTGGAGGAGGCCGTGCGCGCCTTTGGGCGGCTGGACGTGCTGGTCAACAACGCCGGGACGACCTCGTTCATCCCGCACGCCGATCTCGACCGGGTCAGCGATGACGAGTGGAACCGGATCCTCGGAGTCAACCTGAAGGGTCCCTTCTTCTGCGCTCGCGCGGCCCGTCGCGCACTGGCCTCCGACGGCGGCGGCGAGATCGTCATGACCTCCAGCGTGGCGGGACTGATCGGAACCGGAAGCTCCATCCCCTATTGCGCCTCGAAGGCTGCGCTCAACAACCTGACCGTAACCCTCGCGCGGGTCATGGGACCGGACATTCGCGTCAACGCGGTGGCACCGGGCTTCATCGCGGGCGACTGGCTCGAGCAGGGACTGGGACCCGCGTACCAACCCATCAAGCAGGCGATGGAGCAGAAGTCACCGCTGGGTCGCGTGTGCACGGCCGAGGACGTGTCCGAGGCGATCGTCGGTGTGATCACCGGGACGGACCTGGTCACGGGACACGTGCTGCCGGTCGAGGGCGGTATGTTGATCGGGCAGTGAGCTCGGTCCTCATCACCGGTGCGTCGTCGGGCATCGGCGCCGCCACGGCCCGGCACCTGCACGGGCGGGGCTTTCGCGTCTTTGGAACGAGCCGCAGCGTCGCAAGCGCAGACCGGGACTCTGGCGTCGAGTGGATCGTCATGGACGTGTGCGACGAGGACTCGGTGCGCAAGGGTGTGGCCGAAGTGCTGGCGGCCACGCCCCGGCTCGACGCGCTCGTCTGCAACGCGGGCTACGGGATCTTCGGGAGCGTCGAGGAGGTGACCATCGAGCACGCCCAGCAGCAGCTCGACACGAACTTCTTCGGCGTCCTGCGCACGCTCCGCGCGGTCCTCCCCCACATGCGCGACGCTGGCGCGGGACGCATCGCGATCGTGGGCTCCCTCTCCGGGCGCGCGCCGATCCCCTTCCAGGCGCACTACTCGGCAAGCAAGGCCGCAGTCGACAACCTGGCCCTGGCGCTGCGCAACGAGGTTCGTCCCCACGGCATTCACGTGAGCCTGGTCGAGCCGGGTGACATCGACACACCCTTCAACGACGCCATGTCCTGGGGCGAGGGCTCGGGTTCGCCATACGGTGAGCGCATTCGCCGCTGCGAGCAGGTGGTACGCGAGTCGCTGGCGAAGGCACCGGGGCCCGAACACGTCGCGCGCGCGATCGAGAGGGCGCTGACCGCGCGGCGCCCCCGAGTCCGCTACACGGTGGGCGCCGACTCGATCCTGGTACCCGTGGGCCGCCGGCTGCTCCCGGACTGGCTCACCCTCTCGCTGATCCGCTCGCACTTCAAGATCTAGGCGGACGCCTCCGCGTAGCCGAGGGATCGAAGCGCGCTGCGGAGCTTCTCGGCGGCGGAGTCCAGGCTCTCGGCGCTGGGGTTGCGATCTGCGTTCGCGAAGTTCAGATCGCCCGAGCGCCAGATCGGCGACACGTGGATGTGCAGATGGTGCACGTCGAGCCCCAGGATCATCAGCCCCACTCGCTCGGGCTGGAATGCTCCCTCGATCCCCTTGCCCACGGCCTGGGCGACAAAGCAGAGGTGCTGCATCAAGCCGGGCTCGATCTGCTGCCAGTGATCGACCTCGGTGCGGGGCACCACCAGGGTGTGGCCGGGCTTCAGGGGCTCGATGGTCAGGAACGCGACGGCGCGGTCGTCCTTCCAGACGAAGCGGCCCGGGAACTCGCCTGCAATGATCTTGCTGAAGACGCTGGGCATGCCGTGAATCCCCCTCCAATTCAATAGCTTGTGGATGAAGCTGCGCATCGATCTGGAGTCGTCGAGCGCGTGCTATGGTCGTTGACCCGCGAGTCAACTCGTGCGAGCACCCGAGGAAGAAGCATGAGCAGGAAGGTTTACGTCATCGGCGTCGGCATGACGAAGTTCGAGAAGCCCGGATCGAGGGACTGGGACTACCCCGACATGGCCCGTGAGGCGGGCACCAAGGCCCTCGAAGATGCCGGCATCCCCTTCGACGCCGTCGAGCAGGCGGCCGTCGGCTACTGCTACGGCGACTCGACCTGCGGCGAGCGCGGCATCTACGAGCTCGGCCTCTCGGGAATCCCCATCTACAACGTGAACAACAACTGCTCGACGGGGTCGACGGCGCTGTTCATGGCCAAGCAGCTCGTGGAGGGCGGGATCACCGACTGCGCCATGGCGCTCGGCTTCGAGAAGATGGAGAAGGGCTCCCTGGGCATCAAGTACACGGACCGCACGAATCCGATGGACAAGCACGCCCAGGCGATGATCGAGAAGCGCGGCTTCGAGCCCAAGGCGCCGCCGGCGGCCCAGTTCTTCGGCAACGCGGGCCGCGAACACATGGAGCGCTACGGCACCACCGCCGAGCACTTCGCGAAGATCGGTTGGAAGAACCACAAGCACTCGGTCAACAACCCGTACTCCCAGTTCCAGGACGAGTACAGCCTGGAGGACATCCTGAACGCGCCGATGGTGTTCGCGCCGCTGACCAGGCTGCAGTGCTGCCCCACGTCGGACGGCTCGGGCGCGGCGATCGTGGCGAGCGAAGAGATGGTGAAGAAGTACGGCCTCGAGGACCAGGCGGTGGAGATCCTGGGCATGGCCATGACCACCGACATGCCGAGCACGTTCGAGGAGAAGAGCAGCATCAAGCTGATCGGGTCCGACATGACCGAGAAGGCCGCGCAGAAGGTGTACGAGCAGTCCGGGCAGGGGCCCGAGGACGTCGACGTGGTCGAGCTGCACGACTGCTTCTCGTGCAACGAGCTGGTGACCTACGAGGCGCTCGGCCTGTGCCCCGAGGGCAAGGGCGGCGAGTTCGTGGACTCGGGCGCGAACACGTACGGCGGCAAAGTGGTGGTGAATCCGTCCGGCGGACTCATCTCCAAAGGGCACCCGCTCGGCGCCACGGGCCTCGCCCAGTGCGCGGAGCTCAACTGGCAGCTGCGCGGCGAGGCGGACAAGCGGCAGGTGGACGGAGCGAAGATCGCGCTCCAGCACAACCTCGGCCTCGGCGGCGCGGCCGTCGTGACGATGTACCGCAAGGCCGATTTCCGCTAGCCGATCCGCGCTTCCGCTCGTAGCGCTTCAGAGATTCATCTCGTAGACATCGCGCTGGGCGTACACGTGCTGCGTCCAGACCCGCTCGTCGCGGGCGGCGTCGGAGACCGGCCTGCGGATCATCCTCATGCAGAACCCGGCCTGCGCATCGGTGCTGGCCGGCTTGCCGTGGAGATTCACGGCGAACCCCGCGAAGTCCCGGACCAGGACGTCGAAGATCTGATCGACCAGGTCGCGATCGATCCCGTAGATCTCGGCGTTCTCGAGGACGAGCTGGGCGTAGACGACCAGTGTGAAGAGCTCGCCCAGGGCCAGCAGGAAGTCCGTGTCCTTCCCCTGCTCCTCGCCCGGGGCTGCCTTCTCGAGCAGCTCGCGGAAGACCGCAGCCTGCTCCGCGAAGCGCACCACGTTGGGCAGGTCCCACGCCTCGAAGATCATCCGGTAGTCGTGGAAGCGGATCTGGCCGAGACCGCGGGTCGGACCCTGGTGGAACAGGAAGTGGTCGTCCGCCGCGTCACTCCGCTGGGGGACATCGGCGCACTCCTGTGCGTTGAAGAAGTAGTTGGCCATGAACTTCACGATCAGCGTGATGTTCACGTGCACGGTCCCCTCGAGCTTGGGCAGGGCGCGGATGTCTCGCGCCGCCATCTCGAAGTACGTGTCCTCCTCGAAGCCCTTGGCGGCGATGACGTCCCACAGGTGGTCGATGACGTCCTCGCCCTGGGTGGTGACCTTCATCTTGACCACGGAGTTGTAGAGGAGGTAGCGGCGGTCCTCGGCCGAGGCGGAGCGCATGTAGTCGGCGGCCCGGAGACCCATCAGCTTCATGGCCACCAGGCGGCAGTACGCATCGCTGAAGAGCTGCTTTACGTGGGGGAAGTCGGTAACGGACATGCCGTAGAGCCGGCGCCCCGCCGCGTGCTGGATCGCCTCGTAGAACGCGTGCGTCGCGATCCCGATGGAGGCCCAGCCCAGGTTGAACTTGCCGACGTTGACGGTGTTGAGGGCGACGTTCCAGGCCTCCTTGCCCCGGGCGAGGATGTCCTCCTCCCGCACCGGATAGTCGTGCAGCGCGAAGTGGGCCACGTAGGATTGCGTGTTCACCACGTTCTTGATGCACTCGAACTTCTCGTGCTGTGAGTCCGCCACGAAGAACACGTAGTCACCCGTACCCTCGAGCACGCCAAAAGTGGACACCATCCGGGCCCGATTGGCGTTGCCGATGTAGTACTTCTCGCCGTTCGCCCGGTAGCTGCCGTCACCCACCGGCGTGAGGGTCATCTCGCTCGAATAGAGGTCGGCGCCGTGGGCGCGCTCCGACAGTCCGAAGGCAAAGATGGCGCCGTCCTCCAGGAGGGCGGCCGCCCGCCGCTTCGCGTCCTCGTTGCCACTCATCCAGATGGGACCGAGGCCGAGGACCGAGACCTGCCAGGTGTACCAGTAGTGGAGACCGTAGAAGGCCAGGAGCTCGCTGAACTCGCAGATCCGCCAGGTGTCCCAGCGCGAGTCCGGCGCGCCGTAGCCCGCGGGCGTGCAGATGGTGGCGAACAGCCGCTCCTTGCCGACCCACTCCAGGAAGTCCGCGTACCAGGTGCGGTCCCGGTCGTCGTCCTTGAGCCGGCGCCTTCCCTTGGCCTCGAAGAACTCGACGGTCTTCTCCATGACCTCGCGCGAGCGGTGATCGGGGTAGGGGCGGTCGAGCTGTTTGGGATTGAGGAGGATCACGGGGGGCTCCGGGTTGGTGGGGCCGCGAGTGTATCAGAGGGCCAGAGTTACACGCGCCGCACTCGGCAGGCCTTCTCCAGCACGAGCATCCAGAATGTCGACTCGAGCTCCGGACGCGACGATCGTGCGGGGGAGCATGCTCCAGACGTCCTGCTGCTCCCCGCGACGGAGCCAGCGCAAGAAAGGGCGCGTGCCGCGGTCGAGAGACGGCGTGCCGGCGCGGACTCCGAGGTCGCCGAGTCGTCCCATCACGTTCTCGAACGACCACGGATGGCTCGCGTGGATGGCCGTGAACCAGCGACCGTCTCTCAGCGCCTGCACGCTCTCTTCCAGGTTCGCGAGCTCGCGCTTCACCAACGGGCTCCCGAGGAGCTCGCGGTGGACCTGACCCCTACGGTGCAGAGCTCGCGCACGGTCTACCTGCGCTCCTCGGCGTCGGCGCTCCAGGTGGCGTCGATCGCGGCGCCGACATCGGCTCTGGCCACGGGCTCCTCCACCTGCGAGGCTAGCACCCGCAAGGAGGAACCCACGTGCCGGAGTACATGGGGAGCTGTCAGTGCGGAGCCGTGCAGTTCCGCGTTTCGAGCCGACTGGATCATCCCAGCCGCTGCAACTGCTCGTATTGCCGGCGAGCCTGGAACGCCGGGCACTACGTCGAGATGGGCGACTTCGAGCTGATCTCGGGAGAGTCCGACCTTGGCGAGCACCGCTTCGGCAGCCGGACGGCGGCGCATCACTTCTGCCAGCGCTGCGGCATCTCGGTGTTCTCGCAGCTGCGATGGCGTGGAGAAGAGCGCTACGTCGTGAACCTCGGATGCATCGAGGGATTCGATCTGCTCTCCCTGACCGATCTGCCCGTGAACGACGGCGCCTCGTACCGGTAGGCGCGCGCCGGGTCGCCTGGCGCACTTGGCAGAATCCGTGGGATCTTTGACATTGCGGACAGGTTCGGGTCCTGCCAAGCTGGCTCCATGCCCCGCCTCCCGTCCCACTCGGGCCCCCGCCGGATCGTGATGGCCGCCTTCCCGGACGTGCAGATCCTGGACGTGACCGGGCCCCTGGAGGTGTTCTCGGGCTGCTCGCGCTGGCTCCAGCGGGAGCGCCCCCGCACGGAGCCCGCCTACACGGTGGAGCTGGTCGCGGAGCGCAGCGGCCCGTTCAAGGCGTCGTCGGGCATCGGGCTGGTGGCCGATCGCGCCCTGCAGCGGGTACGGGGTCCGATCGACACGCTGATCGTGCCGGGCGGCATCGGGGTGGAGCGCGCCGCCGACAAGGGGAAGCTGGTGAGCTGGATCGCGCGAACCGCGCCCCGGGCGCGGCGCGTGGCGTCCGTCTGCACCGGGACCTTCCTGCTGGCCGAGGCGGGCCTCCTCGAGGGGAGGCGGGTCACCACCCACTGGGCGAGCTGCGACGCCCTCGCTGCGCGCTACCCGGGCCTGCGCGTCGACCCCGATCCCATCTAT
>JAPUKG010000441.1 GCA_027295775.1 Pseudomonadota bacterium | reverse complement strand
AGCCGACGACGCCCTGTAGCTGGGTGCCCGGGGGCAGCTCGGCCAACAAGCTGGCCTGGGCGCGGGGAGTGTCGGTGCGAATCGGCACCAGCAGATCGAGATAGCGGGCGCCGCTCTGATGATCCGAGAACTCCGTGGATAGAGGCTTCCCTTGCCGGAGTTTCTCCGGGGGGTACGGCTGGGGAAGAGTCATCTCCTGCTGTCCGACGTAGGCAGCGAGGGTCGTGCCGTCCGCCGCGAGAATCCGCACGTAGGCAACATTCGGGCGGGCGGCGAGCCGAGCCAGAACGGTATGCGCCTCCTGGCGGTTCCGGGTGTAGGACGCGTGGCGGCTGGAATCGCCGATGATCTCCGCGATCTCGGCGCCGCGCTGCACTAGCGCGCGCTCCTTGCCCTCTTGCAACAAGCTGAACAGCAGGATGCCCAGGGCGGGTCGCCGTGAAAGCGGTGAGCGCTCCGATGACCAGGTTGATCTTGCCTGCAACGCTGAGTTGCATGGACCGCCCATGGGTCGGAGCCATCTGGCCGCACCGGTCGCCCCGGATCCGCGGATACTCCGATGCCGCTGTTATCGGAGGCTCGTGCGCGTAGCTTTCGCGGAAAGCCCCAGCCGGACAGGCATTAAGGGGAGGTCGGCGACGCGCCGAAGACGGGCTGGCGATGTTCGCCAATTTCCCCTCCGGGTGCGCGGAAGTGCCCCCGATGACCGCTCCGCTCGAGGTTCAAGAGTCCGGTGGGAATGGAATCGGCGGCCCAGACCTGGCTGACAAGGCAGTGCGAGCTGATCCGGGGCGTGAGCCAGGGTGTGCTGGTCCTGGCCGAGCGGCCGGGTTCCGCCGTGCTGGCCCGGGGTCTCCTACTGGGCGCTGCCAGGTGGCGGTACCGATCTCGATCCAGAACGCGCTCACCAGCAGTCATCGCATGCAGTTCGGGGGCGAGCGCATGGCGAAGGCTCTCGACCGGATCCGGATGGAGATGACGGAATCGGCCGACAAGGCGGCCAGCCAGCGGCAGGTCGTCGTGTCGGCGGCGGAGGGCGCCATGCTCGCCGTCTCCCTGGGCTGGTTCGGGCTGCTGCTCCGCGGTGGGTCCCTGGCTGCCGTGGCCTTCTCCGCCCTTCCGCTGTGGCGCAGGGTCGATCCGTTGGCGGTCCTGGCGCTCTCCGACGAAGAGCGCCGGCGGCTCGAGGAGGACCTCCGAAAGGCCAGGGAGCAGGAGGACGAGAAGGAGAAGGGAGTCGGAAGGCTCCTGGACGACCGCTGAATGCGAGCCGGGGGCTCAGGAGACCGACTTGGATGCCGATAGGTCTACGGAATACACCGGGGAGCCCGGAGAGGGTGAGGGAGGGTCCAGCATGAAGGTGCTGGTAGTCGACGATGATCCCGTGGTGCTCAGGGTGACCGAGGCCGTCCTACGAGGCCTGGGCCACGAGGTGGTCACCCGCGATCATGCCCTGGGGACCACGGTCGCGATCAGTCGGGAGCAGCCGGACGTGGCGCTCATTGACATCGAGATGCCGGGGCTCCAGGGTGACAAGCTGGTGCGTATTGCGCAGAGGAAGAAGGTCATGGGCCCGAGCCGCGAGACCGCCTTCATCTTCTACTCCGGCCGCGACCCCGAGGATCTCAAGCGCCTGGTCGAAAAGACCGGTGCGGTGGGCGCCATCGACAAGGCCAGCGGACCCACCGGGCTGGCCGAGCAGTTCAACGAGATCGTCTCGAAGCTGTAGGCCCAACGGCGCTAGCCGCGCTTTGGCCCCTCGATGCGTTTCTTCACCACGTAGGGACGCACCGGCTTGCGTTTGCCCTTCAGGGTGACCTCTTCGAGCGCCTCGCACTGGAACAGCTCGCGGACCTGCTCGTAGGTGGACGCGCCGATCACGACCTGGCCGGGCTTCGCCACCGATGACTCGAGCCGACTGGCTGTGTTCACGGTGTCTCCGATCACCGTGTAGTCCTTGCGCTGGGGCGAGCCGATGTCGCCCGCCACGGCCGAGCCGGAGTTGATTCCGATGCGCATGGACACGCGCCGGGCGGCGTCCGAGTACGAGTTCACGTCGTCGAGGACCTCCTGCATGCGCAGGGCGGCGCTGACGGCGCGGGCCGCGTGGTCGGGCAGGGCAAGCGGCGCGCCGAAGAAGGCCATCAAGCCGTCGCCGCGGAACTTGTCGAGGGTACCCTCGAACTCGAAGATCACCTCGGTCAGGCGCTCGAAGACGCGGTTCAGCATCTGCACCACCTCGGAGGCGTCGAGCTTCTCCGCCAGGCTGGTGAACCCCGTGAGGTCCGCGAAGAGCACGGTGACCTCGCTCTCCTCGGCCACCATGGTCTGGGCCGCGCCGCCGCCGGCTTCCAGGATGCGGTCCACCACGGCGGGTGAGCTGTAGCGCGCCAGGCGCGAGCGCAGCTCCTGCTCGTGACGGATCTCGTCGCGCAGGGCGGTCTGCTCGACGCCCACCGCCGAGAGGATCGCCAGGGTCGACAGGGTCTGGAGATGGGTGGCGTTGAAGGGGTGCTTGCTGCTCTGGCGATCGATGTAGATGAAGCCCACCACCCGGCCGTCCCGGTAGAGCGGCGCGCACATGGCCGACATGATGTTCAGCATCATTACGCTGTCCGCGCCGCCGAAGCGCTCGTCGGCCCGGGTATCCTGGACGAGCAGTGACTGCTTTCGCTTGATTACGTCGTTGACGATGTTGCTGCTGATCGTGATGGGCGTCTCGGGCACGCCGTCCCGCGTGCGCATTACCTTGGGTTCGGTGGTGTCGGTTTCCTCGTCGTACAGGCAGATGACACCGCGCTCTGCGGGCAGGTTGTCGAAGACCAGGGCCAGGATGCGCTCCAGGGTCTGATCGAGGGTCTCGCAGGAGAGAAGCGCCTCGGCGGCCGCGCCGAAGAGCGGAAGGAGCTCGGCCGATTCCCCGGGCGGCGTCGTTTCCCGGGGCCCGCGGCGCGGGCGCATCTCAGAGAGCGCGCGCCCGGACACCGACTCAAAGGAGCTGAGGAGCGAGCCGAGCTGGTCCATCTCGATGATCTCGGTGCGGAGTCCGCGCTCCTGCTCCTTGTCGAACACCACCCGCGCTTCCGCCGTGGGCGAGTAGGGCTGGATGTCGACGTGGAGGCGCACCGATCCCAGATCGATCCGGTCGCCGTGGAAGAGCTGCTTCTCCACGGCCCGGTACGTGTTGACCTTGACGCCGTTCTTGCTGCCGAGATCGGCGATCAGCCAGGTATCGCCGTCGCGGCGCACCTGCGCGTGGTGGCGCGAGACGCTTTCGTCGCTGAGCACCAGGTCGCTGTCGGACGCCCGGCCCAGGATCACGGGCTTGTCGCCCACCAGCACCGACTTCTCGTCGGCCCCGTTCTGGACCGAGAGACGGCAGACGATCTTCTGCTCTTCGCCCAAGCGGGGATCCCCCAAGTCGGAAGTGTAGCGTCGCTAGATCAACTCCAGGTCGCCGTCGCCGTGGCGGGCTCCCTGGCGCAGGGTCATCTCGTTCTCTTGCTCCCGTTCGGCAGCCACGCGTTCGATCAGGTCGCGAAGCTGGGGATGGCGGGAGAGGATGCGCCGGAATCGGGGCTCGGGGAGCGCCAGCACCCAGCACTTCCCGCTGGCCACCACGCCGGCCATGGTGGGCTCGTTGTGCAGCAGGGAGCGCTCGCCGCAGAACTCGCCGGGGCCGAGGGTGGCCAGCACCTTGTCGCCGTCGGGAGCCATGAAGATCACCTGGAGCTGGCCCGCAAGCAGAACCAGGAGCCCCGGCGCCAGGTGGCCCTGCTCGATCAACACGGTTCCGTCCTTCACCTCGAGGAGTCGGAACTGGCCGGCGATCTCTCCGCGTTCGGCGCGGGCAAAGGCCGCGAAGATCGGGCTCGTGCGCACGAGCCGGTCGATCAGCCGCTTGCGGAGAAAGCGCAGCACGGTCTTGAAGACGCGGGGGTCGTCCTCGATCAGCGACCACATCACCGCCCGGTCGACCGAGAGGAGTCGAGTGTCCACGATGGCCTCGACGGTGGCGTTGCGCGGGCGGTTCGTGACCAGGCCGATCTCGCCGAAGAACTCACCCTCGTCGAGCACGGCCAGCCTGACGCGCCGATCACTCGAGGCATCGGGCTCGGCGATTGGCACCACGGCGCCTTCGGCCACCGCGTAGAGCGCGTCCGCGGGATCGCCTTGGCGGAACAGCACCTCGCCCTCGGAGAGTGAAACCAGGCGCACGCGATCGAGCAGGTGCCGCAGCGTCTCCTCGTCGAGGGAGCCGAAGAGCGGAATGGTTCGCAGGGAGTCTGTGTGAGCGCCCGTGGTGTTCTCGAGGGGGATATCCGCCGCGCCGTCCAGCAGCTGGGCCGGCTGCGAGTCGGGAACGGCATCGGTCAGGATCAGCTCGTCGAGGGGGGCGCTCTTGCGCGTCCGGCCGAAGATCCGGGGCTTCGTTCCGGAGCCGGGCAGGGTGAGGCCGCGCTGGGCCAGGAGCGCCACCAGCCGCTCGCGGATCCCGGAGCGTTCCGCGTCGAGACCGATGATCCGCTTGTAGGCGGCGATAGCCTGCACCGCGAAGCCCGCCGACGCGTACAGCTCCGCGGCTCGCTCCAGCGCCTCGATCTCCTGCTCGGGCCGGTCCATGCGGCGGAACACGTCGGCGCGGCGCCGCGGCCAATCGGGCTCGCTGGGCTCGGCCCGGCCGAGGTCCGCGTAGATCTCGAGCGCCGCGCTGAAGTGACCACAGCGAACGGCCTCGGCCGCCCGGTCCTTTCGCCTGCGCAGCTCGCTTCGGCCCATGGCCCCTTATCGAGCCCCCCGGTTCCGTGCTTGACGAGCTGGGAGGCTGGTAGGCTCGGGTCGATGAGGGTGGAGTCGATCCCCAGAGGGAGCGCGGGCGCCGTCGAGGTCCTGGCTCGGGCCTTTCGGGACAACCCGCTCAACGTGGCGGTCGTCGGCACGGGGCCCGAACGCCGGCTGCGTTCCAACCGGCACGGGATGCGCAGCCTGCTCGAGTCCGCGGCCGACCGCGCGCTGATCCTCGGCGGTCGGCTGGAGAGCGCATCCCGGGATCTCGGCCCGCCGGCGGGGGTGCTGGTGGCGGCGGCGCCCTCGACCCATCCGCTTCCGCCCGCGTCTCCGTGGACCCAGCTTCGCTGCCTGGCGGGCCAGGGCCTGCGCACGATCCGGCGCTGGGGCCAGGTGTACCGGGCCCTCGAGGCGGTGCACCCCCTCGAGCCCCACTGGTACCTGGCGGTCCTGGGCGTCGACCCGTCCCACCAGCGGCTGGGCTGGGGCCGGGCGCTCCTCCAGTCCTTCCTCGAGCGCGTCGACGCCGACCCGTCGCCGGGATATCTGGAGACGGACCGCGAGGAGAACGTGGCCTTCTACGCCGCGGCCGGCTTCGAGCGAAAGCAGGAGCTCTCGGTTCTGGGCGTGCCGGTGTGGTGCATGTGGAGACCCACGCGGTGAGTCACACTGTGCGCAGAGGAGGAGTCCCATGTTCGGTCGACGCGCCGATGCGACCCCGGTTCGCAATCTCTCCATGCTCCGCCGCTTCATGCCGTTCGTCTCGCCGCGGCGCAACGAGTCCCTCGTCTACTTCGAGACCGAGATCGAGGTGGAGCCGGCGCTGCGCTTCGCCGAGGAGCAGAACCAGCGGCGACCGCCCGAGCGCAAGATGACTCTCTTCCACCTCTACCTGCGCTCGATCGCCATCAGCCTGCACACCCGGCCGGGCTTGAACCGGTTCACGGCGGGCGGGCGCCTGTGGCAGCGCGACGGCGTATGGATCACGTTCAGCGCCAAGCAGGCCATCGTCGACGGCGCGAAGACGATGACGGTGAAGCGGCGCTTCGAGGAGAACGAGAGCCTGGACGAGACGGTCGACGCCGTCCTCGATTCGCTGCGCGGGAGGCGCCGCGGTGTGGAGACGCGCGCCGACAAGGAGATGAATCTCGCTCTCTACATGCCGCCCTTCGTGATCCGGATCGGCGTGCTGCTCCTGCGCGCCGCAGACTCGCTGGGTCTGCTGCCGAAGAAGATGATCGACGACGACCCCCTGTTCACGTCGGTCTTCGTGGCGAACCTGGGTTCCCTGGGCATGGAAGCCGGCTACCACCACGTCTGGGAGTACGGCACCTGCCCCATGTTCGCGATGATGGGTCGGATCAAGGAGCGCCACGACGGCGTCCGGGTGATGAGCTGTCGCTACACCTACGACGAGCGCATCGAGGACGGGCTGTACGCGGGCATCTCCCTGGCCGCCGTAAAGGAGGGGCTGGAGAATCCGACCAAGCTTCTCTGATTGCCCCGCGGGGGCCTTCGCGCGCGAGGGTGTGGAAGTCGCTTTCCTTGAAAGTGGAAGTTTCCTTCCTCGTGGCATCTTCCCCTCAAATCGAAATGTTCAATAAATCAGCTAGTTAGGGGCCTCGCCGAGTCGGCACGGGGATTGCGTCTCAGTTCCTCCAGCGCGACTGGCTATCGAAGGAGGTCGCCTCGAGCGGCCTCGGTCAGCGGCAACTGACCCTCCTGGGAAGGGGGTTCGGTCGCGTTCAAAGGCCCGGCCATCGGCCGGGCCTTTGCTATTCCCGGGCGCCGCGGTCCTATGCGAGTCTGTTCGCGTAGATGCAGCCCCGACCTCCGGATCGAACCCTCCGGCCCGACGACGGCCGCCTCGCCCGCGGCCGGCGCAGCCGGGCCCGCATTCGAGAGGCCGCCCGAGCGCTCTTCCGCGAGCGCGGCTTCGACGGGGCGACCCTGCGCGCCATCGCCGCGCGCGCCGGGATGGGCGCGAGCTCGATCTACCGGCACGTGCAGAGCAAGGAGGAGCTGCTGATCGAGGAGCTCGCCGATCTGCAGGAGGAGGCCTGGCGTCGCTTCCGTGCCGAGGACGCGCGCGACCGTCCCACCCGGGAGCGGGTCCACCGCTTCCTGCGCGTGCAGCACGAGCTCCTGGTCGCGGACCGCGACCTCACCGCCATCGCCCTGCGCGCCACGACCCGCCCCGAGGCCCGCGTGGCGAGGCGGGTGCTGGCCCTCCACGATCGCACCATGGGACTCCTGGTGGAGGTGCTCCAAATGGGGCGCGTCCGTCACGACCTCGATCCGGAGGTGGACGTGCTCGAGGCCGCGCGCGCGCTCTTCCACATCACCCTCGGTGCGCGCATTCCCTGGGCCAATGGGCTGGTCCAGGCCGACGCGTGCCTGCAGTCGATCCAGGCCGGCGTCGACCTGCTGTTCCGCGGGCTCTCTGCCCGCCAGAGCTGAAGCGCGTCGTGCGCGTCACTCCTGGGTGCCGTCTAGAAGCTGTACTCCAGGCCGATCGCGGTAACCGTATTGAGGCCGGAAGCACCTTCCGCCGGTAGGTTGTCGTACTCCAGGTCGAAGGCGGTCCGGAATGAGATCGTGCCCGTCATCGGGACCGAGATCACCGCTCTGGCGCGGATCAGGTAGTCGTAGGTCCGGTTGGCCGGGAGCAGGTACTCGAGCGAGAGCAGGGTCTCGAGGACCTTGCCGAACCAGTCGCCGTAGATGAGCGCAGCGCGGATGTCCGCGTCGTCGGTCGTCGGATCGTTCCTGAAGACCGTGTGCCGATAGCCGATACCGGCCTCCAGGTCGAGGTGGTGCTTGTCGCCGCCGTCCCACACGCGGAAGCCAGGGCCCCCGTTCATCAGGTAGCGCCAGTCGATGAACTGAATCGTGTCGCGCCCGACCTCGCTGTTGAGGTACGCGTACCAGCGGCCCGTGAAGTCGTGCCGATAGAGCCCCGCCAGCGACTGATTGTTGGCGGTGACGTCTCCATCACTCTGGCCGTAGAGGCCCTTCAAGGTGAATCCCAGGGAGTCGTCCGTCCAGCTCCGCTTCAGCGCCGCGCCACCGTTCAGGGCGTACAGATCGCTCGTCCCCGTCGAGAGCGACGCGCCCAGATTCACGCTCCCTGCCCAGCCCTGTTTGGAGACGTCCTCCTCCGGGACATCGTGCGCCGTCGCGACGGCGGAGAGTACCAGTCCCGCGACTAGGAGCATGGCGCGGATCCATCCGTATGCGGTCTTCATCTTTTCCTCTTGGACCGAGTTCGCTCGACCGCAAGATACCAATCTGCGGCCCTGCCTTTCGCGA
>JAPUKG010000440.1 GCA_027295775.1 Pseudomonadota bacterium | reverse complement strand
CCTTTTGCAGGGCGCGTGACCCACGGCGGGCCGATCCGGGCGGCGGCCAGCTCGCGCACCCGCTCGAACGCCGCGTCGAAGCGCTCGGCATCGGGTCGGGCGAGAGCCGGCGTGCCGCGCGCCACGGACGAACGGGTCGTGACACCCAGGACCTGGAGCGCCCGCTTGAGGCACGCAATGGTGCGCCGCCCGCCCGAGGCATGGGTGCCGGCGCTGAAGGCCGTCACCACCGAGCGCACCTGATCCATCCGCTCTCGGTCCCCGGCCCGGCACACCTGCCACGCCCGCGCCCACTCCCGGGGCAGCGCGTTGGCGGGGCCCGAGACCACTCCGCTGGGCAGGCCGTGTCCCAGCCGGTAGCGGTTCCAGTGATCCGTCAGAGCGGCGAACGGACCCGACGGCGGCCGGAAGATCTCGAAGATCAGCGAGGCGGTTCCGACATAGATGGCGAAGTCGCCCCCCGAGCGAAAGCTCGCCGCCGCCCGCGTGTAATGGCCCAGCACTTTGCGCGGCGCGCTCACCTTGATCCCGCGCACGAAGTCCAGGCGGGAGAGCGCCTTCACCTGGCGGGTGCGGAGCCGGGGCACCTTTGGGTCCGCCGCGATGTCGGCGTTGTCGTACAGATAGATCGGGATTCGGCGCGGTCGCGCACGGAGCAGGTCCGCGACGTCACGGGCGACGAAGCGGACCGGATCGCCGACCCCGTGGATCGAGAGGGGCGCCAGCACCGCCGCGTCCGCCCCGCACTCGATGGCGTGCTCGAGGTTCTCGAGGGTCTCGGACGGACTCCGCGAGGTGACACCCGCCCAGCACTCGACGGGCTTCGCGAGCTCCGCGTTCTGCTTGGCCGTCTCCTCGGCGCAGACCTGGTTGACCGCCTGCCGGGTCGGATTGTCGACGCGGTCCCACTCCCCGGTGGTCCCGGACGAGAACACGACCCCGGCTCCGTAGCCTCCCTGGATCACGTGCCGCACCACGGCGCGCTGCTCGTCCTCGACGAGCACCCCGTCGTCGTCGAGGACGGTGACGACGGGAACCGAAAGTCCCGTCGGGGGACGCTTGTCCTCGAGGACCTGCACACCCCGATCTTACCAGGCGAAGCCCAGCGGGGTTCGGAAGGCGGGCCGCCGGCTGCTCAGACCGTTTCGAAGAAGTGGGTCATCTTGACCTGGAGCGCGGTCGCGAGCTTGTGCAGGGTCGACATGGAGGCCGCACTCTTGCCCAGCTCGATCTGGGAGATCAGGCTGACCGAGAGGCCCGTGCGATTCGCGAGCTGCTTGAGGGTCAGCTTCCGACTCTGTCGGCGCTCGCGGATGCGCCACCCCACCTCGCTGTTGAGCCGGGTCTCCAGATCCACCAGGAGGCCCTTCTCGCGGATGGCCTCGGCCAGCACCATGCGCAGCTCCTCGTCGTCGATCGGCTTCTGCAGATAGTGGAAGGCCTGGTGCTTCATGGTCGCCACGGCCATCTCCACGCTGGGTACCGCGGTCATGGCGATCACGCACAGGTCGCTGTCGGCGCTCCGGATCTGGGAGAGCGCGTCGATGCCGCCGGCCGGCCCCGGCGTGACGTCGAGGATCACGATCTGGAAGCGGTTGCGGCGCACCTCCTCGCCCGCCTGGCCGGGCTCGGCCAAGATGGTCACCCGGTAGTCCTCCGCCGCCAGGATCTCCTTGAGCTGGAGCGTGGTCACCTCATCGCGATCCACCACGAGCACGTTGAGCCGCTGCTTCGAAGCCATCGCGTCCCCTCCTCCAGTGTGCGTCGGCCCGTCCTAACCCCCGAACATTCGAGGTGATTCACAGGCTCGTCTGGTTCTTCGGAATTCCTCCCTGATTGCATGAGCGCTCAATTCCAGCCCCTCCATAGAAAGACGGAGACCGGTGAAACCACCACAGTTCTGACGCGAGCGAGGTTCAGCGGGTGGGGGTGCCGAACAGCCAGGCCTCGCCAAAGGCGGAGGCCGGGGCGTTCACAGGGGTCGCGCGGAGGATCTCGAAGCGCACGGAACGCTTGCCGGGCTCGTCGATCTGGATCCAGCTGGGAAAGCGAACCTGTTCGAACTGTGTGGGCGGCCCGAATCGGACGCGCACGCCGCGCTCGGAGTCGACCCTCAGGACCTCGAAGCTGGTGGTATCCACCCAGATCTTGGGGAGGTCATCGCGGGAGCGGCGATCCGGGTCTCGCAGCGGGATCGGGGGCTCTCCCTCCAGCGGCAGCGTCGGGATGATCTGGGACGGATCGCCCAGGATGTAGCAGTCGCTCATCCCGCACGGCGCCAGGCCGATGGCGTCGGCCTGGACGCCGAAAGCCGCGAGGGCTGCGCGCAGGGTTACACCGGAGTCGGTCTGCAGCAGGAACAGCGGCGGAAGGAAGGCCCGCGGCGGGTCCAGAACCCGGCCGTTGCGGCTGGCCCGGTGCTCGCTGCCCTGGAGGACGTGCCGCTCCACCAGATCGCCCGCGCCGCGCAGCTCGAGCCGGGCGAGGCCAGTGGGATGGGTGACCAGCTCGCCCTTCGCCACCGGCTCCCCGTCCTCGATGCGCAGGTTCAGCTCGAGGCGCAGCGCCTGGGCCCGGCCGTCCGCCTTGTTGGTGCGAGCGATGGCGTCGGCGACCCGGTCGGCACGGGGAACGAACGCGGAGGCAGGGAGCACGGGGAGCAGCAGCACCACCCCCGCGGCAGCGGCCAGGACGCGGCGCGCAATCCTCATCCGTCGAATCCCCTGAATCCCGACACAGTGCCGCCGCCGGCGTAGCGGGCGCGGTCTCCCAGCTCGGCCTCGATGCGCAGGAGCTGGTTGTACTTGCAGATGCGGTCGGTGCGGCTGAGCGATCCCGTCTTGATCTGGCCGGCACCGCTTCCCACTGCCAGGTCGGCGATGGTGGTGTCCTCGGTCTCGCCGCTCCGGTGCGACACCACCACGGAGTAGCCCGCGTCGCGGGCCATGCGGATCGCCTCCAGGGTCTCGGTGAGGGTCCCGATCTGGTTCACCTTGATCAGGATGGAGTTGGCCGCGCCCTCGCGGATGCCGCGCTCGAGGATCCCCGGATTGGTCACGAACAGATCGTCGCCCACCAGCTGGGTCCGCTCGCCGAGCGCCGCCGTCAACGCGGTCCAGCCCTCCCAGTCGTTCTCGGCCAGCCCGTCCTCGATGGACACGACGGGGTAGCGATCGACCCAGTCGCGCCAGAACTCGATCATCTCCTCGCTGCTCTTGCGCTGTCCCTCGCCCGACAGCACGTACGTGCCGTCCTCGCAGAACTCGCTGCTGGCGGGGTCGAGGGCGATGTAGATGTCCTCACCGGGCCGATAGCCGGCCTGCTCGATGGCCGCGAGCACCAGCTCGAGTGCCTCGTGGTTGCTGCCCAGGTTCGGCGCGAAGCCGCCCTCGTCGCCGACGCTGGTCGCGTAGCCCTTGTCGTGCAGCACCGCCTTCAGCTTGTGGAAGACCTCGGCGCCCCAGCGCAGTGCCTCGCAGAAGCTCGGTGCGCCGAGCGGGTAGATCATGAACTCCTGGAGATCCACGTTGTTGTCGGCGTGGGCGCCCCCGTTCAGGACGTTCATCATGGGCGCGGGCAGGAGGGTGGCGGCATCGCCGCCGAGGAAGCGGTAGAGCGGCTGGGCGGTGACCTCGGCAGCGGCGTGGGCGGCGGCCAGAGACACCCCCAGGATCGCGTTGGCGCCCAGGCGCGACTTGGTGTCCGTGCCGTCCAGCGCGATCAGCGCGCGGTCGAGCGCGGCCTGCTCCTCGAGTCCGCCCAGGGGGTGACCGGCCACCGCGTCGGCGATCTCGCCGTTCACGTGGGCGACCGCCCTGGTCACGCCCTTCCCCAGGTAGCGCGCGGCGTCGCCGTCGCGAAGCTCGAGGGCCTCGCGCGCGCCGGTGGAGGCACCGGACGGAACCGCCGCCCGTCCGCGTCGCCCGTCGGAGGTGGCGATCTCGACCTCGACGGTGGGATTGCCCCGGGAGTCGAGGATCTCCCGGCCCTTCACCTCTGCAATCGAAACCTGAGCCACGATGGAGGAGGACACTAGCTCAAGCGCGGTACCACAACCGGGGCGCCGTCGGGCGCGCGGAGTATGTCGGCGCGGACGGCGAAGGCGCGAGCCAGCACCTCCTCGGAGAGGACCTCGGCCGCCGGGCCCTGGGCGATCACCTCGCCGTCTCCCAGCAGGACCAGCCGGTCGCAGATCCGAGCGGCGAGGGAGAGGTCGTGCGAGACCACCAGGGCCGCCCCGCCCGCCGCCGCGAACTCCCGCACGGCCCGGAGCACATCGATGCGATGGCGGAGGTCGAGGAAGGCAGTGGGCTCGTCCAGCAGCATGATCTCGGGCTCCTGCACCAGGGCGCGGGCGAAGACCGCGAGCTGGCGCTCGCCCCCGGAGAGCTCGAACACCGAGCGGTCGGCCAGGTCGCCGATCCCCATCCGGTTCATCGCCGCCCGGGCCCGCTCGACGTCAGAGCGGGTCTCGAAGCCGAACAGCGGCTGGTGGGGGGCGCGACCCATCAGCACGAGCTCGCCCGCCCGAAACGGGAAGGGGACTGTGGTCTCCTGGGGCACGATCGCCACGGCACGAGCGAGCTCGCGGCGGGCGAGGCGAGCGACCGGCATCTCGCCCACCCGCACCTCGCCCCCGTCGGGCGTGATCGCGCGGGTCACCACGCGCAGGAGCGTGGTCTTGCCCGCGCCGTTCCGCCCGAGGAGCCCGACCACCTCGCCGGGTCGCACCTCGAAGCTCACGTCGCGCAGCACGGGGTGCCCGCCCAGCACCACCCGGAGCCGGTCGACGGTGAGCCCGCGGCTCACGGCGCGAACACCCGCTGCTGATGGCGGCGCAGCAGGAAGAGGAAGAGCGGACCGCCGACGATGGCGGTGATGGCGCCGACCGGAAGCTCGCGACCGCCGAGCACGCTGCGCGCGACCGTGTCGCACACGACCAGGAAGGCCGCGCCGCCGAGGGCCGCCGCCGGGACCAGCAGGCGGTGGTCCGGGCCGAGCACCAGGCGGAGCAGGTGCGGAATGATCAGACCGACGAACCCGACGAGCCCCGCCACCGAGACCGCCGCGCCCACCATCAGCGAGGTCGCCAGCAGGAGCACCCGTCGGTGCCACTCGACCGGAACGCCGAGCTGCCCCGCCGCCTCGTCACCCAGCGCCAGCAGGTTGAGACTCCGCGCCAGGCAGATCGACGCGCCCAGGCCCAGGGCGAGGAAGAGCGCCACCCAGATCGCCACGTCGATGCGGCTCACCGAGAGGTTTCCGATCAGCCACAGGAAGATGCGCGCGCCGTCGGTCAGCCCGGCGAGAGAGGCCAGGAACACGATGGCGGCGGACGCGAACGCGTTGAAGACCACCCCGGTGAGCAGCAGGTTGGTGGACGACACGTGGCCGCGGACGCCGGCGACCGCGTACAGGACCGCGGTGGTCAGCAGGCAGCCGGCGAAGGCCGCCGGCGGAACCGCGGCGTAGCCCAGACCCAGAGCACCGCCCAGGGACAGCACGACGATCCCGCCCAGGGCCGCACCGCCCGACACGCCAAGCACGAACGGGTCCGCCAGCGGATTGCGCAGCAGCGCCTGGAAGATCACGCCCGAGCTCGCCAGCGAGGCACCGACCAGCGCGGCCAGGGCGATGCGCGGCAGACGCACGCGCCACACGATGTCCCCGGCGGTCCCGGCCCGGTCCTCGAACAGGGCCGCGACGACGGCCTCGGGCGAGAGCGCACTCGGCCCCACCACGAGACCGAGCAGCGCACTGCCCGCGAGCAGCGCGAGCAGGGTCAGCAGAACGGCGCCCACGCGCGCCGGCGTCAGAACCTTCACGGCGCAGGCACGGGCAGCGGCTCGTCGAGGGCGGCGGCGATCTCCCGACCCAGCTCGCGACCGTGGAGCGCCGTGGCCAGGAGCACCAGCGAGCGGTCGAGGTCGGGTCCGGGCAGCGTGACGACCTGGTCGAGGCGCAGCACGCGCCCCGCCTTCACGGCCGGCAGGCTCGACCAACGCGACCAGTGTGCCTCTGGCGCGTCGGCATCCGGGCTCATGTCCAGCAGCACCTCCGGCGCGGCAGCCAGCACCCACTCGACCGCAACCCGCGGATAGGGATCGCCGAAGCTCGCGCCCAGGTTCTCGGCGCCGACCACCCGGAGCATGTCGTCGAGGAAGCTTCCGCTGCCGACGACGAAGACGGGGTCGCGCTGCATCACCAGCAGCGTTCGCGGACGCGGCCCCGTCCCCGTCCGTTTGGCCGCCAGCTCCCCGACCACCCGCCGCGCCCGCCGGATCTCGGCCACCCTCACCGCGGCGGCCTCGTCGCGCCCCACGAGCCGCCCCAGTCGCTCGATGTTCTCGAGCACCTGCTCGAAGCGGATGTTGTCGAACACCTCCACGCGGAACCCGAGCGCCGCCAGGCGCTCGCGAAAGTCGCGCTGCTCGACGCTCGGAACCAGCACCACGAGATCCGGCTCGAGCGCCACCACCGCCTCGAGACTCGGACTGAACAGTCCGCCCACCAGCGGAAGCCCCGCCACCTGCGCCTGCTGCCGCGCCGAGAAGTCGTCCACCCCCACCAACGAATCCCCCGCGCCGAGCGCAATCAGGATGGCCGTCAGCGACGGATTGATCGAAACGACGCGCCGCGCCGGGTCGGAGTGAGCCACAGAGGCGAGGAGGGAAAAAGCGAGAGCCAGCGCGGCGCGGAGCATGGGCGGAGTCTAGTAGCGTTCCGTGCGAAGCGGTTCCTCCCGGGGGCGGAACAGCCTTTCACCGGGGGTCCGTGCCACGGAGGCTACGGGGGGCCATGGTAGGGACAGGCAAGGCCCGATGCGGCAAGGGAGCGTGCACGACGACGGTTGGGACCCCGGGGTAGAAACGCGACCGCGCAGCGAGGCCACACCGGGCTTTGCCTGGTGTGAGCCGAGCGAAGTTCAGAAGGCTAAGTGCCTCCGAAGCCCGATGGA
>JAPUKG010000044.1 GCA_027295775.1 Pseudomonadota bacterium | reverse complement strand
CGGATCGAGTGCTCGGCGGACGTCGGGACCGCGCGATCCCGCCAGATCTTCGGCGGCCTCGCTCCAGGCGCGCAGCAGGGCGACCACCCGGCGCTCCCGGGGGCGGAGGCCGTCCAGGGCCGGGGGCGCGGCGCGGCCGCGCAGCAGCGCGGTGGAGGCGAAGGTGCGGAAGCGGCGCAGGGCCTCGCTCTCGGGATCGCCCGCGCCGGGCGCCGCGGGGCCGAGCCGCTCCGCCATGTGGCGCTCGATCTCCCGGCGGTGCGACACGAGCCAGGACGCCAGCTCGCGATTTTCCCCCATCGGTCGGGAGGTTAGTGGGCCAGTTGCCACCCGCAAAGGGCCGGCGTAGGGCGAGCCACTCAATGCTCGATCTCTGGGGGCCGATAACCTGGGGGTATGAGCCTACAGTCCCGCGAGCCGCGGATCCTGGTTGCCCACGCTCGGGCGGAGGCCTTCGCCCCGCGCACGCGATCGATCCTGGGCAATCTGGGCTACCGGATCGTGATGTTGGAGGAGCTGGAGGAGCTGCTGGGCGGAGCCGAGGCGCCGAGGCCGGATCTGCGCATCGTCGATGAGCGGCGGCTCAGCGAGGTGCCCGAGGACGATGGCGCCGGCCCGGTGCCGATGATCGTCCTGACCGGCCGCCACGGGGTCACGGGAGCCGACTCGCGCATCGTGGGGGCGCTGATGCGACCCGCCGGGCTGCACGACCTCTACTGCCTGCTGCAACAGGTCTTCGAGCAGCATCCCCGATCGGCGCCGCGGGTGCCGACCCACCTGCGCGCCGTGTGCCGGCGCCGGGGCGTGGAGTGGACCGGCGCCGTGCTGTCGCTCTCGGAGAACGGCTGCCTGCTGCGCAGCACCGAACCCCTGACTCTCGGCACCCGGCTCGAGCTCTGCTTCGAGCTGCCGAGGGTGGGGCCAATCGAGCTCTGGGCGGAGACGGCCTACCAACTGGTGCCCGACATGGGGCTCGTGTTCAGCGCGCTTGCGCCCGCCCACCGCGAGGCGATCGTCTCCTACGTCGATGACGCGCTGGGGGCCAGCCCGGCGGCGACCCTGTAGAATCCGGGCGGCGCCCTCCGGCGCTTCTCAGGACCCATGCCCGACGCCCCGCCCTGGAAGGACCTCGACCTCTTCGCACCCACGACGGAGCACACGCTCCTGGCCGAGACGCTGCGCGACTTCGTCGAGCGCGAGGTCGAGGAGCAGGCGGCGGAGCACGACCGCAGCGAGCGATTCAATCACGCGCTCTTCCTGCGCGCCGCTGAGCTGGGCCTCACCGGAATCACCATTCCCGAGGAGTACGGCGGCGCCGGAATGGACGCGACGGCGGCCGTGATGGTGATGGAGGCGCTCTCCACATCGGACCCGGGCTTCGGTCTGGCGATCCTGGCCCACGCGATCCTGTTCGCCGGGAACGTCTGGGTGAACGGCAACGAGGAGCAGCGCCGGCGCATCCTGCCGAAGGTGTGCTCCGGCGAGTGGATCGGCGGCCTGTGCATGACCGAGCCCGAGGTCGGTACCGACGTCATGGCCATGCGCACCCGGGCCAAGCGCGACGGCGACCACTACGTCCTGGACGGCATCAAGACCTTCATCACCAACGGGGGCATCGACGAGAACACGCTCGGCGACGTCTTCATCGTCTATTGCGCAACCGCACCGAAGACGATCACGTCGCTCATACTCGAGAAGGGGATGGAGGGCTTCCGGCTCGGCCAGAAGTGGACCGACAAGCTGGGCATGCGCTCCTCGTTCACCGCCGAGCTGATCTTCGACGGCGTGCGCGTGCCCGTGGCCAACCGCCTGGGCGAGGAGGGGGAGGGCACCCTCCACATGATGCGCAACCTGGAGATCGAGCGGCTGACGCTCGCCGCCCAGGGGACCGGCATCGCCCAGCGCTGCCTGCGCGTGATGGTCGACTACGCGAACGAGCGCAAGACCTTTGGCGTGCCCATCCGCGAGCACGGGCAGATCCAACGCTACGTGGCCGAGACCTTCGCGGAGTGGCGCGCGGCCCGGAGCTTCGTCTACGACACGGCCCGGCACCTCGAGCTCGGAGAGACGGGGCAGCGGGTGGACGCCGATGCCACCAAGCTCTTCGCGGCCCAGGTGGCGAAGCGCGCCGCCGACAACGCGATCCAGGTGCTCGGGGGCAACGGCTACATGGGCGAGTACGTGGTGCAGCGGCTGTGGCGCGACGCCAAGCTCCTGGAGATCGGCGGCGGCACCCTCGAGGCGCACCACAAGAACCTCACAAAGGACTTGACCCGGGATCCGTCGCGCGTGATCTAGCGGGCCAATCCTTTGGAGTCCGCCTGGCGAGGCATTCTGCCGCGTTCGTGGATCGGCGGTGGCACCCTCGAGGCGCACCACAGGAACCTCAGCAAGGATCTCTCGCGCGATCCCTCGCTGATCGGCTGACCCACCGTGGGAGAGCGACTCAGCCCCGAAGCGATGTCGGAGCGGCTCGCGGCCTTCGTTGCTGCCGAAGAGGGCTGCGACCCGGGCGCGCTGGTGGTGACGAACCTTCGGCGCCTGGCCGGGGGCGCGTCGCGGTTGCTCTGGTCCGTGGACGTCGATCTGCGCGGCGAGCGCCTGCCGCTCGTGCTGCGTCAGGATCCGCCGGGCCGGATCGTCGAGGGCGGCATGGAGCTCGAGTTCCGCCTGCTGGGCGCGGCGGCCAGTGCCGGTGTTCCGGTGCCGCGGGTCTACTGGTGCGCGCCCGACGCGTCGGTGCTGGGGGCGCCCTTCTTCGCCATGGAGCGGCTGCGCGGAGAGGCGATCCCCCGGCGCCTGCTCCGAGATGAGCGTTACGCCGGGGCGCGCAAGGTCATGGGTGCGGAGCTGGGCGAGATCCTTGCGAGAATCCACCGCATCGATCCAGAGCTGCCCGCACTGGCGGGGCGGCTGGCGCGTCCGACTCCAGGCGTCTCGCCGTCGCGGATGGAGATCGACCGCGTGAGCGAGGGGGTTCGCGCGCTGGCGGTCGAGCCCCACCCGGTGCTCGACCTGGCCGAGCGCTGGCTGCGCGAGCGTGCCCCCGACCCGCCCGCGCTGGGCTTCGTCCACGGCGACTACCGGGTCGGCAACGTCTTCTTCGACGAGAACGGGACGCGCGCCATCCTCGACTGGGAGCTGGCCCACGTGGGCGATCCGGTCGAGGACCTGGGCTGGGTGTGCGTGCGCGCCTGGCGCTTCGGCCACGACGATCTCGCGGCGGGAGGGCTTGCGACGCGCGAAGAGCTGGTGCGGGCGTACGAGTCCGCGGGCGGGGCGCCGGTGGACCCCGCGGCGCTGAGCTTCTGGGAGGCGTGCGGGAATTTCAAGCTGGCCCTGGTCTTCCTCTCCCAGGCCCGCGCGTACCTGGACGGCGCTCACGCCACCGTCGAGCTCGCCTCGCTGGGCCGCCGCACCGCCGAGGCCGAGGACGAGCTTCTGCGTCTGATGTCGGAGGCCGGATGAACGATCGACCGACCGCGATCGAGCTGCTGGAAGCCGTGAGCCGGTTCCTGCGCGACGACGCGGTTCCGGTGCTCGAGGGTCACCCGAAGTACCAGGCCCGGGTGGCGGCGAACGTCGTCGACATCGTCGCCCGGGAGCTCGAGAGCGAGGAGCGGCACCTGACCGGCGAGTGGATGCGGCTCGGCGAGGTGCTGGACGAGGAGGAGGCGGCGCCCGCCAGCCGCGAAGCGCTGCGCGCTTCGGTGCGCGCGCGCAACGAGATCCTGGTGGCGCGCATTCGAGACGGAGACGCCGACGGCGGTGCCTGGCGCCACCGCGTGCTCGCGCATCTCCGTCAGACCGTGTCCGACAAGCTCGAGGTCGCCCGCCCGAGGCGATCCGGATGAAGGCGGGAATCGGGCTCGCCTGCGCGGCGACCCTCGCGCTCGGTGTCCTGGCCTGCGACGAATCGCCGCGCGCCGAGTCCCCCGCCCCGACCCAGACTCCGACCCCGACGCGGGCGGCGCTGCCCGCGCCCGGCAAGTTCGAGATCTCGTACACCTCCGGGTCGGGGCTGGTGAGTCTCCGCGCCAACGACGCCCCGCTCGGACGGATCCTGCGATGGATCGGCGGCGTCGGGCGCTTCGAGCTCGAGTTCCCCGACGATGACGCGCTGACGACGGTCGCCCTCGAGATCGGGGAGATGGCGCTGCCCGGGGCGCTCCCGCTCCTGCTGGCCGGCTTCGATTACGAGGTGGAGATGGCGCCGCACCACCGGACCGGCCAGTCCGTGGTTCGCCGTCTGAGCGTGCGCCCCGCTGGCACCGGGGCGCCGACCCCGCCCAGGGAAGTCACTGTCCCGGCCGAGTCCCCCCGCGCACGCCCCCCCGATCCCGTGGTCGAGGCGCATCGCCGCGAGCGCGGGGAGCGGCGGGAGCGGCGAGAGGCGGAGCAGGCGCGCTGGATCGCAATGCTGCAGAGCTCGGACCCGGCGGTGCGCAGCGACGCCGCGGAGGAGCTGGACCCGCGCGGTCCGGGTCTCGAGAAGCTGGTCGAGCTCGTGCGCGACGATCCCGACCCCGAGGTGCGCGCGGTGGCGGTGAGCCGACTCGAGGACGCCGATGCCCATACGGCGGTGGCGGCGCTGGTCGCGGCGCTGGACGACTCGGATGCACAGGTCGTGCTCGCGGCGATCGACGCCCTCGAGTTCAGCGGCGACGAGACGATCCTCCCCTGGCTCGAGGCCCTGGCCGACCACCCGGACGGCGCGGTGCAGGAGGCCGCCGCCGACGCCATCGACTTCCTCCAGTAACGGATGACGCGACCCCGCAACTGGCTGCGCGCCGCGCTGGCGGGCCTGATTGGCGCCGGGAGCGCGATTCCCGCCAGCGCGGGCAGCGAGACTCGCGCCGGCGCGGGCCAAGCGCCGCGTCTCGTCCTGGTGGTGGTCATCGACCAACTGCGCCGGGATCGGCTCGACGCATCGCTGCCCGGCGGACTCGGCAGGTTGGCCCGGGAAGGCCGGGTCTTTCCGCAGGCGGCGCTCCAACACGCCGTGACGGCCACCTGCCCGGGCCACGCCTCGATTGCCACCGGCCGCCATCCCGGGCGCACGGGCCTCGTCGGGAATGAGTTCATCGACAAGGAGGCTGGGCGAGGCTTCTACTGCGTGGAGGACTCCGGCGCGGACGCGCTCACTCTCGGCGGCGAGGAGGGCCGCTCGCCGCGACTGCTCCGGGTCGATACGCTCGGGGACTGGCTCAAGGCGGCGCACCCGGAAGCGCGCGTGTTCGCCGTATCTGGCAAGGATCGCGGCGCGATTCCACTGGCCGGACACCGGGGCGACGCCGCCTACTGGCTGGACCGCGACGGCGCGCTGCGCTTCACCACCAGCCGCTACTACCGGGAGGATCTCCCGGACTGGGTGCAGCGGTGGAACGGGGCGGATCCGATCGAGAACGGATACCTGGCCGCGCTTCCCGAGCGCTGGGAGCATGCGGTGACCGAGGCCGAAGACACCGCGCGGCCCGACGACTACCGCTATGAGCGCTCCGACTTCCGTCGGGTGAGCGGCCACCCACTGCGCGCGGGCGACCTCGAGGACACCGTCGAGCAGCTCTACCGGACGCCCTACCTCGACCTGCTCACCCTCGACTTCGCGCGGGAGCTGGTGGTGCGAGAGGGACTGGGGCGCGGGCCCGCGCCGGATCTGCTCGGCGTCTCGCTCTCGGCGACGGACACGATCGGCCACTACTACGGACCGCGAAGCCACGAGGCGCGCGACGCACTGCTCCGCCTGGACCGCGCGCTGGGCGTCTTCCTCGATCAACTCGAGGCCGATGTCGGTCCCGTCCTGGTCGCCCTCAGCGCGGACCACGGCGTGCTCGAGATGCCCGAGTGGCTGGCCCAGCGGGGAGCCAGCCGCTGCCCCGTCGAGGGCGGAAGGACCGGGCTCTTCTGGCTGTGGATGCGGCTCCAGTGGGAGCTTCACAGCACGCTCTCCCCCTTCTCGTTCCCGCGCACCTGGATGGAGGCGGCGGGCACCCAGCTCCACGTGAACCGGGCGCTGGCCCGGGGGCGAGGCGTTGGTGTTCACCGAGTCGTGGAGGTGGCGGAGCGCTTCCTGGAAGCAGAGGGCGCCATCGCCGAGGCCTGGAACGGCGACGAGATCGCCCACCGCCGCACCCCCATGGCCCAGCTCTTCCGCAACTCCTACGACCACCGGCGGAGCGGCGAGCTCGCCATCGAGCTCGAGCCCACCTGCCTCGTATCCGGTCGGGACGAGGGCACGGGCCACGGCTCCCCGCACCTCTACGACCGGGCGGTCCCCCTGGTCTTCTACGGGCCGGGCGTGGCCCCGGGCAGCGATCCGCGGCCGGCCGCCACCGTCGACCTGGCGCCGACTCTGGCGGCGCTCCTCGGCATCGCCGCGCCCGGCGATCTGGACGGTCGCGCGCTTCTCCCGCATGATGCGGCCCCGTGAGCTGGAACTACGGCGACCTCTTCGACCAGCTGGACGCGGCCTATCCGGGCGACGCGCCGGCGCTGATCCACGGCGACCGCATCGTGCCCTGGCGCGACTTTGCGCGCCGCTCGAACGCGCTGGCCGCGGCGCTGTGCGCGCGCGGCGTGGCGCCCGGCGACAAGGTCGCCTTCTACACGCGCAACTGCCCCGAGTACATGGAGACCCTGGTGGCCTGCTTCAAGGCGCGCCTCGTCCACGTCAATGTGAACTTTCGCTACCTGGACGACGAGCTCGCCTACATCTTCGACAACTCGGACGCCGTCGCGGTGGTCCTGGCCGGTGAGTTCGCCGACCGGGTCGACGCCCTGCGCGGCCGCCTGCCCGGCGTGCGCCACTGGATCCAGATCGACGGAGAGCCCGCGGAATGGGCCGAGTCCTACACCGCCATGGTGGAGGAGGGGGACGGCGCGCCCCTCGACCTGGAGCGCTCGCCCCACGACCTCCTCTTCGTCTACACCGGCGGCACCACCGGGAAGCCGAAGGGCGTCATGTGGCGCGCCGAGGATTTGTGGGGCGCCCTCGGCTACGGGGCCAACGCGCCGGCCAACCGGCGCCGGCGCCCCGCCTCGGTGGAGGAGCACGTGGCCAACGTGGTCGCGTGGGGCCCGCGCTCGCGTCAGATCCCTGCATGTCCGCTCATGCACGGCACGGGAATGCTCAGCGCCATCGGGACGCTCTCGGCGGGTGGCGCGGTGGTGACCATGGGGGGCGAGAAGTTCGACCCGGTCGAGCTCTTCGACACCGTGGAGCGTCACCGGGCGGACTCGGTCGTGATCGTGGGCGACGCGTTCGCCAAGCCCATGCTGAACGCCCTCGATGCGGAGCCCGGCCGCTGGGAGCTCTCGTCCCTCAAGCTCATCCTGTCCTCGGGCGTGATCTGGAGCCGCGAGGTGAAGCGTGGGCTGCTGGAGCACCACCCCGGGTTGCTGCTGGTGGACGCCTTTGGCTCGTCCGAGGCCGTGGGCTTCGGCACGTCGGTCACCACGGCCAGCGGCGAGACGCGCACGGCGCGCTTCCAGATCGGCGAGCGCTGCAAGGTCTTCACCGAGGACCATCGCGAGGTGGAGCCGGGCAGCGGCGAGACCGGCTTCATCGCCCGCTGCGGGCCGATTCCCACCGGCTACTACAAGGACCCGGTGAAGAGCGCCGAGACCTTCCCGACGATCGCCGGCGTCCGCTACTCGATCCCGGGCGACTGCTGCCGGGTCGAGGCGGACGGCACCCTGACGCTCCTGGGGCGCGGCAGCGTGTGCATCAACACCGGCGGCGAGAAGGTCTATCCCGAAGAGGTCGAGGAGGCGCTCAAGACCCACGCGGACGTGGAGGACGCGCTCGTCGTGGGCCTCCCGGACGAGAAGTGGGGACAGGCGGTGACCGGCGTGGTGCAGCTCGCAAAGGGCGCCGTGCTCCGGGAGGAAGCGCTGCGCGATCACGTGAAGCAGCAGCTCGCCGCGTACAAGACGCCGAAGCGGATCGTGACCATCGACAAGATGCAGCGGGCGCCCAACGGCAAGGCCGACTACCCGGGCGTGACGGACTACGCAAAGAAGGCGCTCGGGGTGTAGAATCGCGGCCGTGGAGGAGGGGACCCGGCCTCGTTGGCACTCCGCCGTGGACCTGGCTTCTGTGTGCGGGTTCGCGGCTCTGTGGCTCCTTGTGTGCGCCCGTCTCGGCCGCGTACACGATGCGGCGACGGGAAGTGCCCTCGCCCTGGCTGCCCTTCCCCTCGGCTACGTCCTGGCGGACGGCGTGTCGGGAGTCGTTCATTGGGCGGCGGACCGCTTCTTCGGCCCGCGCACGCCGATACTCGGGCCGCTGCTGGTGCGGCCCTTCCGGGAGCACCACCACGACCCCGGCGCCATGGCGCACCACGGCTTCCTCGAGGTCTCCGGGAACAGCTGCCTCGTCTCCATCCCCCTCCTGGGCACCCTCGCGTCGCTGCCGGTTCCCGCATCGATCGGCCTCGCCTTCCTCCAGGCGATCCTGCTCTCGCTCACGATCGGGGTGTTCGGCACCAACCTCTTCCACAAGTGGGCGCACACCGCGAACGTCGCCCGCCCCGTGGCCTGGCTCCAGCGACACGGCTGGATCCTGCGACCCGAGCACCATGCCGTTCACCACGGCGGCGATCACGACCGCGCCTTCTGCATCACCACGGGCTGGCTGAACCCGCTGCTCGACCGCTGGCGTTTCTTCTGGCAGCTCGAGCGACTCCTGGGGGCGAACGCGACGACCCGATGACGGAGTCCTGGGCGGACTTCTACCAGAGCGACCTCCAGTCCGTCTACCTCCTCCAGGTCGTCCCGTTGGGTTTCCTGGCGTTCCGGGCGCTCCCGAGGACGGGGCTGGCGCGCCGCGCCGCGGCCCGGGGGCGCGGCGTGTCCACGGCCGAGCCCGCCGCGGCCGCGTTCGTCTCGGTGTGGGCATGGATCTTCGCAGTCGAAACCTGTCTCGATCCGCTGGCCACGGGACCGCTGGCGCGGGTGCTCGGCGACACCGCTGGCACGGTCCTGTCCTTCGCGTTCGTGTGGCTGGGCGACTTCCGCGTCTTCGCCCTGGTCTTCGCCGTCGCAGCGGCGGGCGCGGAGCCCAGGCGATTCCTCCGCAACGCGGCGCTCGCCTCGTTTGCTGTTCCCGTGTTCGCCGGGCTCGCCGACGCCGCGCTGCGCGCGCGGCTCGAGTTCCTTCCCGGACAGACCCTGTGGGTGCTGTACGAGCTCTCGTTCCTCGGCGTCGCGCTCTGGCTCCGCGCGCGCTTCGTGCCCGCTCGGGTCGGCGCCGAGCGACCGACGGCCCGCGCCTTTCTGCGCGAGGTCTGCGGCTACGTCGCCCTCTACTACGCGCTCTGGGCGACGTCCGACGGCATCATCCTGCTGGCGGGCTGGGACGGGGGCTGGGCACTGCGCGTGCTTCCCAACCAGATGTACTACGCCCTGTTCGTTCCGTTCGTATGGTGGCGGCTCCACGCCGTGCGCCGAGCCTCGGCCGGCTAGCCTGGCGGGGGTCCGCCTTCGCTCGCCTGCGGATCGCGCTTGTGCGCGCGCATCCACTCGAAGTAGGCGAGCAGCTGGTCCAGCTCCGCCTCTCCCAGCTGCGGGTTGGCCGGCATGCTCGTGTAGCGGAAGCGCTGCGGGTTGCGGATGAACGCGCGGATCTGCTCGGCGGGGCGGTACTCCACGATGCTCATCGGGACGTTCAGGTCGGGGCCGATCTTTCCGCCCTGGCCGTTCACGGCGTGGCAGGAGAAGCAGTCGCGCCGGAAGAGCGCGAAGCCGGCGCGCGCCGGAGATCCGTCCGGCGCGCCGCGCGGCAGCGCGTGGGGGTAGCGGCTGGCGAAGTCGACGATCTCGATGCGGGCGAGCTGGTAGGGCCACGGGTAGCGGTGGATGTCCTGCTGTCCGGCCTCGATCCAGACCAGGTAGAAGGGCGCCGGATCGACCTGGCGACGGTCGATGGGCTCCCAGCGGAAGGGCAGATCGCCGCTGGGTGTCCGCTCGGCGTCGGCGAAGGCGAGGAATCCGCCCAGCTCGCCGAGCCGCGCGCCGTCGGCCGGCTTCGCGTAGCCATCCACGGCCTGCAGGAGGAAGCTCTCCGCGGCCAGCTCGGCGACGGGGACCCCGAAGCCCCGCTCGAGGGCGCAGCGCAGGGGCACCGCGTGAAATGACTTGCGCCGGCCGTAGTAGGGGTCGTCCACCTCGACCCGGCGGTCGCCGCAGGACTCCCGAAGGCTCACGAGCGATAGCTTCGCGACGACCTCTCCGTGGCGGGCGAAGCCCAGGGCCACTTCCGCGCCCTCGACCTCGCCGGCGGCCGGCCAGGCGGCGGCGATCAGGGCGGCTGCGACGAGGGCCGGTCGAGGGGGCACGCCCCCGACCCTAGCAGCCGTCGGAGCGGTGGCGTCGGCATCCCCTGCGGACCCGACGGCGGCTGCTTCTGACGCCCGCGACCGCCTTCAGACCGAGCAGCACGCCGAGCGCCCGCGCCGCGGCGCCCGGTTCCGGCAGGGCGACGACATCGCGCGCCGCCCGGTAGGCCGGCTTTGGCTGGTAGCTCTCGTCGAGCAGCAGCGGCCGATGCGGTCCGGGCGGGATGAAGCTGTCGAGCCAGGTGTGCCCGTCGTCGACGCCCCAGACCGTGATGCCGACACAGGCGTCGACCGCGAGGCAGGCGGCGAACACGTCGGCATAGGCGTCCGCCTGGGCCGCCAGTGGGTCCGGCTCGGCGCCCAGGATTCCCAGCGAGACATCGAGCTCGGTGAGCTCGACGATCAGCCCCAGACCGGCGAAGGCGCGCAGCCGCTCCTGCAGGACGGCGCGGTCGGGCAGGGCCAGGAAGTAGTGCGCCTGGAAGCCGACGCCGTCGATGGGCACGCCCTGGTCGAGGAGGTCCGTGACCAGCGCGAGCAAGCCGTCGAAGGTGGGCTGCGACAAGCTCGGCAGGACCTCGTTCAGGAAGAGCAGCGCGTCGGGATCGGCGGCGCGGGCGAGATGGAAGGCGTCAGCGATGTAGTCGACGCCAAGGGTCTGGAAGTAGAGGTTGCCCAGGTCGAGGCTGGCGCTCCCGAGCGAGAGCGGCTCGTTGACCACGTCCCAGGTGTCGATCCGGCCGCGGTAGCGACCCACCACGGTGTTCACATGCTCGCTCATCCGCTCCCGGAGCCGCTCGGCGGGATCTGCCGCGGCTGCCAGATCGTGCTCCAGCCAGCCCGGGAGCCCGTTCAGGCGGGACCAGAAGAGGGTGTGCCCGCGCACGCGCATGCCGTTCGCCTCCGCGAACGCCACTGCCTCGTCGGCCCGCGCGAAGTCGTACGCGCCGGGTCCGCTGGTGAGCGGTCCCCACTTGAGCGCGTTCTCGGTCGTGATCGAGTCGAAGTGCCGCGCGAGCGCCGCGTTGAAGGCGGCGTCCGTGCCGAGCGGGCCCTCCGCGGCACCGACGTGCAGCCCGGCCTGGAGGGCCGCCTCGCGGAGCGTGCAGTCGGCGCCCTCGGCCGCGCAATCGAGCCCGTTCTGGGCGGGGACCGGCGGAGCGAGGGTCAGCGCCGAGACGAGGGCCGGCACGAGGTAGGCAATGGGGGAGGGGGGGCGCACCTGCCGCGTAGCCTATCAGCTCGCCGCGGCGCGAGGGATGCGCCCGTGCGCCTCTGACGGCTCCAGACCCGTGAGACCGAGCGCCTCGGCTCAGTCCACGAACGCCCAGAGCAGATCACGGCTCTTGGCGTCCAGCGCCCCGGCGTGGTTGAAGGCCTTCACCACGCGCATGCCCGGGATCGTGTCCGAGAGCACGTCGGTGACGCTCGACCACTTCCGCCACGCGCGCAGGAAGAGCGTGTTGAGCCGCTCGCCGTACATCACCAGCGACAGGGATACGTCCACCACGCCCAGCGCCAGGAACTCCCAGAGCCGATCCGTGTCCGAGCTCACCCGGGTGATCAGGCTGCCCGTCTTCTTGCGCGAAAAGAACGACAGCGAGAGGCTCTGCAGGTGCGCGTACAGGTGGTTGCGCAGGTCGCGGGCCACGTACTCGCCCAGCACCGACATCACGCGCAGGCGCACCCAGGCGCAGAGCTGGCGCATCACGTACACCACGGCCATGGCCGCCACCGCGATCCAGGCGATGCGGGAGCCGTCCCCGGCGGCCAGCGTTCCGGCCTGCACCGGCTCGATCGCGTCGTCGATCAGGCGACCGGCCAGGTACGGCGGGACCAGGGCGAAGACGGTGATCAGCGCCGCCGCGGACATGCCCAGGACCACCCGGCCCCGGTAGGGCGCCAGGTACCCCAGCAGCCGCCACAGCACGGCGATCTCGCGGCGCGCCACCAGCGCCTGGGCCTCGCGGATCGGGCGGGCCAGCCCCTCGATGTAATCCTCGTCGCCGCCTCCGTCGCCCGGGGGCACCTCGCGCCCCGCGATGCCCTCGTCCAGCAGGAAGCGGATGTTCTCGATGGCCCGCTTCTGGCGATGGGTGAAGCGCAGGGTCGCCAGGGCCGGCATGTCGGGCTCGCCCAGGATCGTGAGCACGCTGCACGAGAGGCCGGGCGCCAGCTGCAGGGCCCGGATACTCGAGCGCTCGAGGCTCGTGATCTCGCTGTGTCCCGCGCCCTCGGGCTGGCGCACGATCGCCACGCACCGAGGTCCCAGGGCCAGCCAGGTGCGCGAGAGGCGCATCGACGCGTCCAGATCGGCCAGTGCGTAGAGCTGGACGGGGTCGCCGCCCCAGCGCTGCTCGATCCGTCGCCGCAATTCGTCGGGCAGCCGGTCCGGCTGATCCGTGTAGCGGCGGATGATCTCGAGATCCTGATGTCGAATCCGGGCTGTCATGGCCTGACCTCTTGAAAACGCGGGCAAAAAAAACGGCCTTCCGGGCTTGGCACCCCGGAAGGCCGGATCAGGCGGATGGATCATTGTCCCGACAATCCCCCCGGAAGCGGTGAGGTGCGAGGAACTTGCCTCGACCGGTCGCAGCGTCAAGGGGAGGAGAGGGTTCGCGGGTCACAGATAGAACGAATTCGGGCGACGCCGCACCGCGTCGGAGAGCCGCCGCCACAGCGATCGCTCGGGCCAGCGCTCGAAGACGGTGGCCAGGTACAGGGCGGTCTTCTCGCGATCGGGGTAGTAGCGGCTCTGGAGCTCGTAATCGAAGAGGTGCGCCCGATCCAGGTCTGCGAAGTCGAGGAGGCGACCCCGACACGACTCCAGGTAGGCCAGGAGGGGCGCGGCGGTGCGCTCGATCACGGCTTCTTCGGTCTCGTTCAGGGCCCCGCGAGCGGCCGTGCGGTCCGGATCGACGCCGCCCACCGGCCCGAACATCGAGTTGCCGGCCCAGGGATGGCCGCCGTTCGTGGGCTGTAGCAGGGAGGGGTCGAAGCGCAGGCCCACGGCGTCCGCCAGGCGCCGCAGGGTCGGCTCCGGCTCCCGCACCAGGTCCTCGAAGTGGAGCACGACCACGCGCTCGCCCAGGCGCTCCTTCAGGATGACGGCGCGCGTCATGGCGGCCAGCCAGCCCACGATGGTGTGTTCGGAGAAGCGGCCGGAGACGCGGCCGAGCCAGCGGTCGCCGGGGCGCCAGCCCCGGGCCACCCGCCCGGTCGCGAGCTGGCTGAGCACCTTGCGCTTCTCCGACGCCAGGCAGCCGCGCAGCGAGCGGACCGGCACGATCAGGGCGGACTCCGCGAACTCCGCGAGGAAGCGCTCCACGTCGGCGAGCAGGCCGTTGGCCCGGTGGGCCACCGCAAACTCGAGCGAGCCCCCGTGGAGTCCGCCGTCCCAGATCGCGAAGAGCTCGCGGAAGAGGGCGTCGTAGACCCCGGCCAGACTCCGCTCCTTCTCGACCGCGGCGCGGAAGCGCGTGAGGAAGAGGGGGTGGTCGAACGCCGCGGGCACCTCCAGGTGCCGGGTCTTGGCCAGCAGGCGACCGTCGCGGAAGTGCCGTCCCACCAGGCAGCGCTTCGGCCGGGCGTCCAGTCCCACCGCGGCGAGCACCTGGTCCGGTGACAGGGCCTCGTCCAGGACCGGGAAGTCCTGCACGTGGTCGCGGTCGCCGCGCCGGCCCAAGGCCGGGTGGAGGGCCGGGTCCATGGGCAGACGCAGCTCGAAGGGGAGCGAAGCCACGTCCGGGTGGTGATCGAACAGGCGCGCCAGCAGCGAGCCGCCGCTCCGCCAGGTCGAGCCGATCAGGAGGTGGATCACGCCCGACCCTCCTCACCACCCGAACCCGAACCCGAGCTCCCAGAGCGCATCGTGCCCATCGGCTCAGGATATCCGGCCTGGGCGAGCGCCGACGCCAGGCCCACCCGCTCGAAGGCACGGCGCCAGCCGGGGTGGTCCGCGTGGACCGGCGGGTCCGGGGTCGACAGGTGCGCGGCGGCCCAGGCCGGGAGGTCCGCCGGCAGCGGGCGCTCGAGGAAGGCGAAGACGCGCTCCAGCTCGTCGGACGTGCGCGCCAGAAGATCCTCGTGCCGCACCAGCAGGTAGTCGCGCCCGAAGGCCTCGCCCCCGGCCCGGTGGGTGAGCGTCATCAGGTGCCGCCACACCGCGAGCACGCGCTCGACGTCGGTCGGCCGCTCCGGCAGCGGCGCGCCGCTCTCGTCCAGGGCGTCGGAGAGGGCGCGGCTGGCCCAGAGCGCGCCCACACCGCACCGGGCGAAGAAGGTGTCGGGGCCGGGCGGGTGCGCGCGGCGTTCCGCCGTCAGGATCTGGGAGCTGGCGACGCTGCGCGGATCGCGCACCACATGGATCAGCTTCGCACCCGGTGCCAGCTTGCGGAGCGCTTCGATCTTCGCCGCCATGCGCACGAACTTCACCAGGCTCTCGTCCCGCCCCTCGAGGATCCGGCGCAGGTAGCCGCGGCAGGGCTCGGGCAGGTCGGGCTCGAGCTCGAGGCGCGCGTCGCGGGGCGCCCCGTAGTTGAAGAACGCGGGATCGAGCCTCTCGCCGGAACCCGCGGACTCGGCGCAGAAGCGCCGTCGCAGCGCGCGGGTGCGGGCGCCGAAGTTCACGTCCTGGACGCCGCTCCCGCCGCCCAGACGATCGCGCTTCGCCGGCCCGAACGGCTCGTACCAGGCGTCGTAGCGCGGATCCCGGCAGAGCAGGTCGAACCAGATCGTCGTCCCCGAGCGACGCATGCCCTGAAGGAAGACCGCCATCCGGTCAGCGGGCCAGGAGCTGGCGCAGATCGGTGAGTGTGTGCTCCCAGGCGAGCTCCCCGGCGCGCCGGCGCGCGCCCTCAGAGAGCCGCGCCCGCGTCTCGGGGTCCATCAGCTCCTCGATGGCGGCGCGCAGGTCAGCCACGTCCGGGTCGTAGCGCGGGATGCCCGACCGGGTCTTGCCGATGCGCACCGAGCGGACGAGCCGTCCGTTCACGCCGGACTGCACCAACTCGTTCATGGGCGGGATGTCATTGGTGATGACCGGCAGTCCGAAGGCCGCCGCCTCGAACAGGTGCAGGCCCGTGCCCTCCCAGCGGCTCGGTGCCAGACAGACGTGGCAGGAGGCGAACAGGTCGTAGTACTCGGCGCACTTCAGGTCCGCCACCACCTGTTCGATGCGTGGGTCGTCAACCCTCGGGACCTGCTCGCCGCGCGCGGCGAAGCCCTGGGCCTTGAGCAGCAGCCGGGCGTCCTGCGATGGGCACTTCATGAACGCTTCGACGGTGGCCGCCAGCGGCTTGCGCGGACCCCGAAGTCCGCCTGGGAAGAAGAAGTGGATGCCGCCGGCGCGCTTCGGCGGCGCCACCGCCAGGAGCTCCGGGTGGCAGCCCCAGCGCAGCAGTGGGCTCTCGATGCCCAGCTCTTCGTAGCGGTCGCGGGTGGCGCGGTTCAGCGAGTACACCACGTCGTAGGCGCCCCGCGCCGGCTCCACGTCGCACTCGCGGAACGACTCCCACACGAAGTAGCCGATCGTGCGCACGCCGCGCTCGCGCAGCCCGCGCACCTGGTCGAACTGATAGTTCTGGTTGAAGAAGACGACCTCGATGGCGTTCCGGCTCGCCCAGCGCTCGTACTCGGCGGCGGGAATCTCGAAGCGCGACGCCTCCTCCACGTCGGGCTGCTGCCACACGTCGCTGCGATCGATCATGCCCGGGAAGGTGTGCTGCTCCCGCGTCGGACGCGCGAGCACGTACGTGCGGTGGCCCAGCTCGTCGAGGGCGTCGCGCAGGTGTCGCGAGAGGGTCGCCTGGCCCTGGTTCCGCCATTGGCTGACGATGCCGACGTTCATCGCTGCTCCGGCGCGCGCATCCTAGCCCATGGTCTCGGAGCGGGTCGCGTCGCGGTAGAGGGCCAGGTGGCGCTCGAAGATCCGCGGCAGCAGGAGCTGCTCGCGGAGCCGGGCGACGGCGCCGGCCTGGGCAGCGCCCCGCTCGGACGCGAGGGCGAGTGTGTGGAGGACGGCGTCCGCCAGCGCCTCCGGCTCGAACGGCGAGAAGGTGTCGATCGCGCCGGGCGTCAGCTTGTCGTAGGCGCGGACCAGGGACAGGTCCGACGCCAGGATCGGACGCCCGGCCGAGATCCAGCTGGCGAGCGAGCCCGACGCGGACGCGAAGCGAAAGGGAGCGACCGCCAGGTCCGTCGCCACCAGGTACCGCTCGAGATCCGGCTCGGACAGGGAGCCCGTGACGCGCAGGCGATCCGCGGGCGCCCGCTTCTCGAGCTCGTGCAGCCACGCCTCGTTGCCCGGACTGGCGGCCCCCGCGAAGACGGCGAGCGTGTCCGCCGGCAGGTGGGGGAGGGCGTCCACCAGCAGGTCGTGGCCCTTGGCCGGGTGGATGAAGCCAAGCACGCAGAGCACGCGCCGACCGTCGAGTCCCAGTGCCGCGCGCGCGGCGTCCCGCTCCGGAAGCTCGCCCCGTTCCTCCACGAAGTGCTCGATCACCTGGGGCTCGGGTCCGCGGATCCGCCGCGACAGCACGCCCGCCTCTTCCGCGTTGCACACGATGCAGACCGCCGCGCGCCGCGCGAGCCCGCTCCAGGCGAGGCGCATCGGAGCCCGCACGCGCAGCCACTCGCCGAGCCGCCGGTGCCCGCTCTTGCGCCGGAAGTCGAGCCATGGGTCGCGCCAGTAGACGTCGTGCAGGGTGGCGACCACCGGCGCCTCGCAGCGCCGAAGGAAGAAGCCCACGTTCGAGAGCTGCGCCCAGCCCCCGCCCCAGATGCGCGCGTTGTACTGCACGTGGACCACGTCGGCCTGGCCGAGGACGCGCGCCGCGTCCTCCAGACGCCCTCTGGCCTCCGGGCCGTCCAGGACGGCACGCGCCTCCACCACCCCGAGCTCCGGTCGCCGGGCGGCTTCGCCGGCGAGCAGGCCCCCGTAGCGGTGGAGCCCGTCCCCGGGCTCGCCCACGTGCAGGTAGCCGATCCTCACCTCAGCGGCT
>JAPUKG010000439.1 GCA_027295775.1 Pseudomonadota bacterium | reverse complement strand
CGGAAGCCGCCGCCGTGGTCTCGACCGCTTGCACCCGCGCGGCCGGATTCTCCTCCAGGATCTGCTCCAGGTCCTCGTCGCTGAGCCCCGAGGAGAGAGAGATCTCGGTGGAGGCATGCTCGCCGGTCTCGGGGTCGCGCGCGGTGACCTCGACGATGCCGTCCGCATCGATCTCGAAGGTGACGTCGATCTCCACCTCGCCGCGGCGGGCCTTGCGGAAGCCCGAGAACTGGAACTGGCCCAGCAGCGTGTTCTGTTCCGCCTGGCGCGAGTCCCCTTGGTAGACGCGGATTTCCACCGACTCCTGGAAGTCCCGGAAGGTGGTGAAGCGGCGCGTCTGTTCGATGGGCACCGGCGTATTGTGCTCGATCACCGGTTCGGCGAGTCCCCCGGCCACGCCGATGCGCAGGTCGAGAGGCGTTACGTCGAGCAGGCAGGCGTCCTGGTTCGAGTTCACCAGGGAGCCGGCGTGGATCGCGGCGCCCTTGGCCACCACCTCGTCCGGGTCGACGTTCAGCCTCGAGTCCTGCTGGAAGTACGTCTGCACGGCCTCCCGGATCATCGGCAGCCGGGTCGGCCCGCCCACCAGGATCACGCCATCCAGGTCCCGGACGGTCAGGTCGGACTGCTGCATGGCCTCGTCGCAGACCTTGAAGGTGCGCTGGATCAGGTCGTGGACCAGCTGCGAGAACTCCTCAGAGGTGATGCGCCACTCGATCGAGCGGGGCATGCCGTCGGGCCCCGCGATCACGTCGGGAATCCGGATCTCGGCCTCGTCCTCCACCGAGAGCACGTTCTTGGCCGCTTCGGCGGCGACCTTCAGCTTCTCGAAGGCGTACGGGTCGTCCCGGAGGTTGATGCCCTCGCGGGCCATGAACTCGTCGGCCACCAGGTCGATGATGCGGTCGTCGAAGTCATCGCCGCCGAGGAAGGTGTCTCCGCAGGTGGCCAGGACCTCGAACACGTCTTTGCCGATCTCGAGGACCGAGATGTCGAAGGTGCCGCCGCCCAGGTCGTAGACCGCCACCCGCTGGTTGAGGCCGCGACCGAAGCCGTAGGCCAGGGCCGCCGCCGTGGGCTCGTTCAGGATGCGCAGGACCTCGAGGCCAGCGATCTTGCCCGCGTCCTTCGTGGCCTGGCGCTGGTTGTCGTTGAAGTAGGCCGGCACGGTAATCACGGCCTTGGTGACGGGCTCGCCCAGCCGCGACTCGGCGATCTGCTTCATCTCCCGAAGCACCATCGCCGAGATCTCGGGCAGCGAGAACGCCTCTTCGCGGATCTTGATGCGAACGCCGTGGTTCGGCGCCTCGATGATCTTGTAGGCGCAGATCGCCTGCGCCTTCTTGACCTCCTCGGAGAAGAAGTACCGTCCGATCAGCCGCTTGGCCGAGCTCACCGTGTGCTGGGGCTGGTGGATTACGTTGGCCCGGGCCGCGTTGCCCACCGTGATCGTGCCGTCCGCGGAGAAGGCGACCACACTGGCGGAGGTGTTCTCTCCGAAGCTGTTGGCCAGCACCTCCACCTTGCCGTCGCGCACGATCGACACGCAGGAGTTGCTGGTTCCCAGATCGATCCCGACAGCGACCTCAGACATGCGACAACCCCCGCGGCCCTCCGGGGCCGACCACTCCCGGCATATCGGCCGACCCGTGCCCCTGGCTTAGTCCCGGGTGCGTCTCGGAGCCGGCCTGGGTGCATGGCCCCCCAAGGGCCCGCGTGCTACCTAGATCGCGTCCCGCCCGGGACGGGGCTGTTCATGTCCGGTCACTCCAAGTGGTCCACGATCAAGCGCAAGAAGGGCGCTGCCGACGCCAAGCGCGGCAAGATCTTCACCAAGCTGATCCGGGAGCTGCAGACCGCGGCGCGAATCGGAGGCGGCGACCGGGATGCGAATCCGCGGCTCCGGCTCTCCATCGACAAGGCCAAGTCGGCCAACATGCCCAAGGACAACATCGAGCGGGCCATCCAGAAGGGGATCGGCGGGGGGGAGGCCGAGGCGTACGAGGAGGTCGTGTACGAGGGCTACGGGCCCGGCGGCACGGCCATCCTGGTGGAGGCCCTCACCGACAACAAGAACCGCACCGTCGGGGAGATCCGCCACGTCTTCACCAAGCACGCCGGGAACCTGGGCGCCAGCGGCTGCGTGGCCTACCTGTTCGAGAAGCGCGGGGTCCTGCACTACCCGCGCGAGGGCCTGGACGGCGACGCACTGCTCGAAGCGGCCCTCGAATCGGGCGCCGAGGACGTCGTCGAGACGGAGGACGGCCTCGAGGTGGTGACGAAGCCGGCCGACTTCGAGACGGTGAAAGGCGAGCTCGAGAGCCGCGATTTCGCCCCGGCCCAGGCCTCGATCAGCATGGAGCCGAGCAACCAGGTGAAGCTCGCGGGCTCGGACGCAGAGACCATGCTGAGCCTGGCAGACAGCCTCGAGGACCTCGACGACGTGCAGAACGTCTACGCGAACTTCGACATCTCCGACGAGGAGCTGGGCAAGTTCACATAGGAGGCCGACTCGAGAGTCGGCTAGACTCCCGGTCACCCCCCGAGCCCCCCGAAACCCGATCCTCCGATGGAGCCCGATGCGAGTACTCGGCGTCGATCCCGGCTCGACGGTGACCGGATTCGGCCTGGTGGACCGCACCGATGGGACCATCCGTCACGTCGCCCACGGCACCCTGCGCCCGCCGCGCACCGCGGCCCTCGCGGACCGCCTGGCCTTCGTGTACGACGGCATCGCCCAGGTGGCGCGCCAGCACGCGCCGGACGCGGCCGTGGTCGAGCAGGTCTTCTTCGCCAACAGCGCGCGTTCGGCCCTGGTGCTCGGTCAGGCGCGGGGTGTCGCGCTGGCGGCCCTGGCGGCGGCCTCGCTCCGGGTAGGCGAGGTCTCCGCGCGGGAGGTGAAGAAAGCGGTGGTGGGCACCGGCGCGGCCAGCAAGCTGCAGGTCCAGCGCATGGTGGCCCGGCTCCTGGGGCTGGACACCATCCCCGCAAGCGACGCCGCGGACGCGCTGGCGGCGGCCATCCACCAGGCGCGCTCGTTCGGTCGACCGGGCCGGCCCCGCCGCGGTCGCGCCCGGCGCAGCACGCGCCGGCCGTCGATTTCTCGAGTGTTGGGGAGGTCGCTGTGATCGCCTGGGTGGAGGGCAGCCTGCGCCAGAAGACGCCGGCGCGCGTCGTGGTGGACGTCCACGGGGTGGGGTACGAGCTGTTGATTCCGCTCTCCACCTTCGCCGCGCTGCCCGACGAGGGAAAGACGGTCGCGCTCCACGTGCACACCCACGTGCGCGAGGACGCGATCCAGCTGTTCGGCTTCGCCACGTCGGCCGAGCGCGCCACCTTCGAGCTCCTGCTCAAGGCGAGTCGGGTGGGCCCGCGCCTCGCCCAGAACATCTTGTCGGGCATCGCCGCCGACGTGCTGGTCGCCGCCATCCAGCGCGGGGACGTCTCGAGCCTGCGCTCGGTGCCCGGGGTTGGCAAGAAGACTGCCGAGCGGATCGTCGTGGAGCTTCGCGATCGCGCCGACGAGGTCGCCGCGCGGACCGGAGCCGTTGCGTCGGGTACGGGGGCGGGCGCCGCCCGGGAGATCGCGGCCCAGGCAATTTCCGCGCTGCAGAACCTCGGCTATCCCCGGAGCCAGGCGGAGCGGGTGGTGGAGGCCGCGACGGCGGAGGTCGGCGAGGAGGTCTCCCTCGAGGTGCTGATCCGTGAGGCCCTGCGGAGGTTGGCGCGTTGAGCCCGAGCAGCGGAGAGGTGGAGCGGGGAACCATCGAGGCCGGACGCCAGCCCGATGAGGCGCGCGTCGAAGAGACCCTGCGCCCGCGTACCCTCGAGGAGATGATCGGCCAGAGCCGCCTGCGCGAGAACCTCTCCGTGTTCATCCGCGCCGCGCGGGAGCGGGGCGAGCCCCTGGACCACCTGCTCTTCCACGGCCCGCCCGGGCTCGGCAAGACGTCGCTTGCGCGCATCGCCGCCGTCGAGATGGGCGCCCAGATCCGCTCGACCAGCGGTCCCGCCATCGAACGCCCGGGTGATCTGGCGGCCGTGCTCTCGAACCTCGAGCCCGGCGACGTGCTCTTCATCGACGAGATCCACCGCCTGTCGCCGACCATCGAGGAGATCCTCTACCCCGCCATGGAGGACTTCCAGCTCGACCTGATGATCGGGGAGGGACCGAGCGCCCAGTCGATCCGTCTGGACCTGCCGCGCTTCACGTTGATCGGCGCGACCACGCGAGCCGGTCTCCTCACATCGCCGCTGCGCGACCGCTTCGGCTGGACGTCGCGGCTCGAGTAC
>JAPUKG010000438.1 GCA_027295775.1 Pseudomonadota bacterium | reverse complement strand
CTTCGTCTCTCCGAGGTTTCAGAGACCCAAGCCTACCCGAAGGTCAGCGCAGCGCGTTGACCCGCCAGTCGTAGTCGAAGTACTCGACGTCGGCACGGGTGGCATTGGCTTTGAGCCAGGCCTTCGTGTCGTCCGGCGCGTAGCGCGCCGCGAACTTCACAGCCCCGCCCTGCGCCGCGAAGTCCTCCTCGAACCAGTCGTAGATCTTGGAGAGGTGGACCGTGTCGTCGGCGCGGTCGAGCTTCAGGCCCTTGCCCGGGTCGGCCATCCAGGTGCGCATGGCGTCGTCGAGCTGGGCGTCGAGCCGGGCCGCGCTGAAGGGCTCGCGGCGCAGCGCCGGGCAGGAGGTGCTGGCGCAGATCACCGCGGAGTGCGTGCGCGGGTCGCCCATCGGGCGCACGATCTCGTGCTCGATCTGGTCGAGGCTGTAGGGCTTGCCGCCGATCCGGCCGGCCTCGTGCTTCCACACGGGAGAGAAGAACGAGCCGATGTCGCGGATGCTTTCGAGCGGGTAGTTCTTCGCCACGAGGTCGATTGCCAGGATGTTGTAGGCGTTCACCCAGAAGGCGAGCTTCTCGTCGCGGCTGCGCAAAGTCGCGGTGTCCGTCGCCGCCAAGCTCGCGACCAGCTTCTTCCAGTCCGCAGACCGCGCGATCGCGGCATAGTCCACGCGCACGCGGGCCAGGTCGTTCACCTCCCGCGTGTGCTGGCGGAGGAGCCCGGCGTAGAGGACCTCGTCCAGGGCTGCAGCAGGCAAGGCGGGCAGGGCTGCGGCTGCGAGGGCCAGCAGGCAGGCGAATCGGCGCATCGACGGAGTCTCCTCTGGCGTCCCGACTCGGATGCCCGTCGGGTGGCAGCGGTTTCAACGGGCTAGGCCCGCGGCTTCAGCGCGCTCTGCCGGTTCAGCTGCGCGATCGTCTCGCTTGCGTCGGCGCGCTCGGCTTCGAGGAAGCGAGCGATGGCGGCGGCGAGCCGCGGGTCGCGCAGGTGGTGCAGGCTGTAGGTGGGTCGCGCGTCGAAGCCGCGCAGGAACTTGTAGTAGCCGCCGGCGCCGGGCTCGAAGCGCTGAATGCCCGATTCGATGAAGTGCACGATGGCGGCGTAGTAGCTGACCTCGAAGTGGAGATCGCGAATGAACTCGAGGCCGCCCCAGTAGCGTCCGTAGAGCGCGTCGCCCTTCTGGATGTTGGTTGTGCCCGCCACGATCTCGTCACCGCGGCGGGCCACCACGAAGCAGAGCCGCTTCTTGAAGCGCTCCCGCAGCAGATCGAAGAAGCGCTCGTTCAGGTAGCGCCGACCGTAGTAGTGGTTGTCCACCGTCACGCAGTAGCAGGCGAACATCGGCCCGAAGACCTCGTCGGGAATCGTGTCGCCGTACAGCACCTCGGTGGTGATCCCCTGCTCGGCCACGCGGCGGCGCTCGCGCCGAACCTGGTTGCGCCGTTTGCTGCGGAGCCGGGAGAGGTAGTCGTCGAAGCAGCTGTAGCCGTCGTTGTGCCAGTGGTACTGGAGGCCGACCCGCAGCAGGTAGTCCTGCTCGCGCAGCACCTCCACCTCATCTTCCCGGCAGAAGTTCACATGCACGCCCGAGAGGTCGTTGTCTCCGCATACCTTGACGAGCGCCGCGCCGAGCGTTCGGATGCAGGCGTTCCGGTCGACGCCCTCGGCGGTGAGGAAGCGGCCACCCGTCACCGGCGTGAACGGCACCCCGACCAGCAGCTTCGGGTAGTAGTCCACACCCGCGCGGTGGGCCGCGTCGGCCCAGCCCCAGTCGAAGACGAACTCGCCCTCGCTGTGGCCCTTCACGTAGAGCGGGCAGGCGCCCACCAGGCGACCGTTGTCGCGCAGCAGCAGGGGCTTGCTCTGCCAGCCGCAGGAGGCCCCCACGCAGCCAGCCTCCTCTAGCGACGCCAGCCAGTCCCACTCCAGGAACGGAGATTCGTCGCGTACCAGGGCATTCCAGTCCTCGCGCGGGACCTCAGCCACGCCGTCCAGCATTTCCACGACCAGCGAGCCGGCTGCTGCCCGCTGTGCCTGCGATTCTGCCCGCTTTCCCACGCCGGCTCAGTCTAGCGGCGAGGGCTATGCTGTCCCCATGGCGAACAACCCGTCGGGCCCGGGCGATGGGCCGCCCAAGGAACCGAAGCGTGCCGACCCCCGCCGTGAGGGAGGGGTCGCCACCAAGACCCGCCCCCGCGTCGCGCGCCCGCCCCGCTACAAGGTTCTGCTGCACAACGACGATTACACGCCGATGGAGTTCGTGGTGTCGATCCTCGAGCAGATCTTCGGCAAGGGCCCCACGGAGGCCACCACCATCATGCTGGCGATCCACAACGCGGGCCTCGGGGTTGCCGGGGTCTACGTCCTGGACGTGGCGGAGACCAAGGTGGCGCTGGTGCACCGCAGCGCCGAGCAACGGGGCTATCCTCTTCGGTCAGGCGTCGAGAAGGAATAGTTGGGTATGAGTGACATCGGCCGCGAGCTGAACCTGATGCTTCAGGCCTCCGTGCGGGAGGCGCTGGCGCGCCGCCACGCCTACGTGACGGTGGAGCACCTGCTCTACGCCATGCTCCACGACCCGAAGGGCGGCGACATCCTGCTCAATTGTGGTGCGGACGTCGGCGGCCTGAAGACCGCTCTCGAACGCTTCTTCGACGAGGACCTGGAAGAGGTGCCGGGCGACGAGCCGTTCGAGAGCCAGCAGACCCTGGCCTTCCACCGCGTGCTGCAGAACGCGCTGTCCCACTGCGAGCGCGCCGAGAAGGAGGAGGTCGACGCGGGCGACGTGCTGGCCGC
>JAPUKG010000437.1 GCA_027295775.1 Pseudomonadota bacterium | reverse complement strand
TCGTTTTCGCGCCGGGGGTCGATCTCGAGATATCCCGTCAGCCAGCGCACGCCCAGGTAGAAGGGAATCGTGTCCAGGGCCGCCACCGTGAACTTGAACACGTAGCCGGAGGCGATGAACACCCAGAGCTGTGGCCAGATGGCCCGCTCCAGATCGACCGGGATTCCGCCGGCGTAGTAGTGGGTAATGGTGATGACGGCGAACGTGTCGACGAACTGGCTCACCATGGTGGAGCCGTTGTTGCGCAGCCACAGGTGTCGCCCGTTGGTCAGTCGCTTCCAGAAGTGGAAGAGCAGCACGTCGCAGTACTGGGCGGCCAGGTAGGCGATCATGGAGGCCACCACCGCACCCATGGTGAGCTGTCGGATGCGGAAGAAGGCGAAGGAGGGATCGTCGCGGAGCGGCAGACCGCTGCCGGGATCGAGATCCGGAACCGGGGGCAGCACGCCGCCAATCCACAGGATACCGACGACCCAGACGTTGAGCAGCAGGCCCACCAGGACCAAGTTGCTGGCCCGCCGGCGCCCGTAGAACTCGCTGATGAAGTCGGTGCAGAGGAACGTGATGGGGTACGGCAACACGCCGATGGCCAGCACGAACGGGATCTCCACTCCGCCCACCTGGAACGTCATATCGACGAAGCGGCTGACGCCCAGGATGTTGAGCATCGTCATGGAGCCGAGAAACAGCCCCGCAAAGACGAGAAAGACGCGCTCCCGGCGCGCGTGCAGCTGGGACGCTTCGATCGGGTGCAGCGGCCTGGCCATGAACCGCGCAAGGTCGCGTATCTACCCCGGGGTCTCAACCACCGGCCCAGCGGTGTTCAGCGGGCTACGGCGTCGAGGCGACGACGGTGTCTGGGGACGTGAGGAGGGCGCGCCGGACACTGAATTCTTCCGTCTCGCTGAAGACCTTGAGCGGGACCCAGCCCGGGATCTCGGACATGCGGCGCATGCCGCGGGACATGGCACCGGTGGGATCGATGACCCAGGGATCGTCGCGGTCCTCGAACCACAGGGTGACCATGTGGTGCTGGCCGTCGGAGGGCCGGTAGACGATGGAGCGGAACACCTCGTCGTCGAAGCCGAGCTCGCGGAGTCCGTTGAAGACCAGCAGCTCGAGCCCATCGCAGTCGTCGCCGTTGCCAGCCAGGGTCTCGTCCATCGTGGCCCAGTGGTCGATGGGACCGTCCGCCACGTAGTGGTTCTTGGCCTCGCTCTGAATCCACTCGGCGAAGTCGCGGGCGACAGCGCGCTTGCGCTCGGCGCGGAAGGTCGCGTACTTGGCGCGGAGCCCCGGCTCGCCCGGCGTGGCCGAGGGAGGCTGATGAGAGGCACTCTCGTCGCCAGCGCCGGCGACGGGCGGGGCCACCCCGAGCACCACCTCTCCGTCGGCGCGCTCGCGGCGCTGCCAGCCGTGAATCTTGGGGCTCCAGGCGTCGTCCGGGCTCGGTTGCGCGAAGTAGACGTACCGGGCGCCGTAGCGCGCGAATCCGGCGCAACCCATGCCCAGCCCGAGGGACGCCACCAGACCGACCAGGATCGGCCAGAGGAGGAACCGCACACGGGAATTCGCCGTCCGCATGACGGGGAGTTCATCGGCACGGGCTCAGGCTCGGTTGAGCGTAACTAGCCGGAAAAATTTAGTAATCTACGATTCTTGGATTCTGCGTAAGGGGCCGAGGGATGGCCGCGGGGTTGCCGCAGGACGAAGGTGCAGCCCGCTGGCAGCGGGCGTTCCGGGGCGTCAGGCGGGGATCTGGATGTTCTGACCGTCGCAGGTCCCGACCAGCAGGAACAGGGTCACGAAGAACACGATCATCATCGGAATCCCGCCCAGCACGTAGAAGACCGAGAGGGCGTCGACCGTGCCGCGCTCCTCCTCTTCGGTCCCGTCCGTTGCGTCGTCCTGCTGGGGGTCTGCCATCGGGGCTCCTCCTGGCCGGCGAGGATCGTAGCCCCCGCGCGCCCCCCCGCCAGCCCCGCAACGATCCGATGCAGCCCGTCCTCTGCTGCGGTGGCAGCCTCACTCCTCGATCTCGGGGGGTCCTCTCCACTCTTCGGGGACGTTGGCCAGGTCGGCCTGGATGGTCAGCTCCCGGAGCTGGCGCTCCTCGAGCTCGACCAGCTCGCGGTAGCGGCGCAGATCTTGGCGCAGACCGAAGTGCATGGGCGAGTTGCTCGAATCGGACGAGCCGGGCGCCGAGACCTGGTAGTCCCCGCCCGCGTCCGCCAGATTTTCGAGCTCCCTCTGGGTGCGCCGTAGCTCGCGTTGGGCCTGGTCGATCTCCGCTCGGGCCTCCCGGAATCGATCTCGCCACTGGCCCGCCGTCGCGCCGCCGTGGCGCACTCCGCTGACGTCGTACGATTCGGGCAGGTGTAGAAGCCGTTCGAGGTCGATGTCGGGCGGGGTCTCCGGGTCCAGCTCGGCGCCGGGCGCCGTCCCCGCCTCTTCCGCCGCCCCGCCAGGAGCGCCCTTCTCGGCGAGGGCCGTGCCCGGAAGAAGGACCGCGCACAGCAGCGCCACACACGTGGCCGCCGCGAGCCGGGTGGATCGGTGGGATCGGTTCAAGGCGCGCTCCTGCTCGCCGACCCCGGCATGATAGCGGAGGCCCCGGGCCCTTGGTGGGGCGGGCGGAGCGGAGACTTCCGGTTCAAGGCCCCGCGCCAAAAGCCGATACAGACGGCGAGATCCCCGACTGGAGACGCGGGGAGCCCGCTTCAACGGAGGTGGTGAGGCGATGGAACGCGACAAGCTGTACCGGCTGTTGCGGCTCGGCCTGGAGAAGGGTGCTTCGGACATCCATTTCCAGGTGGGCTATCTGCCGCTGTACCGCTTCCACGGCGACCTGGTCGAGCTCCGCTACAAGGTCCTGACGCCCAGGGACACCGAGGAGATGGCCAGGCTCCTCGTCGAGGCGGATTCCTCCAGCGACGACATGGACTTCAACGAGCGGGACCTCGCCTTCGAGCTGCCGGGCGAGGGCCGCTTCCGGGTGAACATCTCCCGACAGCGCCGCTTCTACAGCATCGTGCTGCGGGTGATTCCGCTCCAGATCCAGTCCTTCGCGGACCTCAATCTGCCGGGCGTGCTGCGCGAGATCGCGCGGCTCCGCCGGGGCTACGTACTGGTCACGGGCGCCACGGGCATGGGCAAGTCCACCACGTTGGCGACCATGATCAACGAAATCAATCGCCTACGAAAAGCCAAGATCGTCACAGTCGAGGATCCGATCGAGTTCGTCTTCACGCACGAGAAGAGCATCATCACCCAGCGAGAGATCGGTACCGATACGAGCTCCTTCCCCGATGCATTGCGGGCCGCCCTTCGGCAGGACCCCGATGTCATCATGGTCG
>JAPUKG010000436.1 GCA_027295775.1 Pseudomonadota bacterium | reverse complement strand
CAAAGAGGTCGCCCTCGCCGAGCTTCCCGCCGCACTGGCGCTATCGCCAACGCTCGCCGGTCGAGCCGAAGAGATTCCGCTCCGCCTGCGCGCCGACAGGCGCGTGCCCGCGCGCACGCTGATTCCGCTCCTCGAAGCCCTGCGCGACGCCGGCGTTCGCGAGGTCGAGCTCGTGACCCGAGACGTAGGCGCGCGATGACGATCGCCCTCCCCCACCGACTTGGTGCCCTCGCCCTGGCGCTCTGCATCCACGCCGCGGCGCTGCTCTGGTTCGCGGAGGCGCTCCCCGGCGGCGCCGGCGCCGCCTCTGCCTCGGGCGGAGCCCTGCGGATCTCGCTGGCGACGATGGCGGTCGAGCCCGAGGTCGACGGCGCGGAGGTCGTCGAGGGGACCGACGCGGAGAAGACCGCGCGCTCGACCACTCGCGACGTGTCCGCGCTTCCCGCCTTCCAACCAGAGCCAGAGCTGGAGCCCGAGCCCTTGGAAGGCGAGGCCGCGGAGCCGCATGCCGCCGCTCCGGGGGGCGCCGTCGACCTCCCCATTGGAACGGCGGGCACAGGGCCCGGACGGGGCGACGGCTCCGGCGATGGTATCGGGAGCGGCGACGCCCACGACTACTTCGCCGCGCTCTCGCTCCAGGTCGAACGCGGCCGGCGCTACCCGCGCCGGGCGGAGCGCCGCGGCATCGAAGGGGTGGCGGTGCTCGCGCTCCGGATCGACCGCGAGGGCCGGCTCGAGTGGGTCGAGCTGGCGGAGAGCGCGGGAGATCCGAGCCTCGACCGCGGCGCGCTCGACGCGGCGCGCGCCGCGGCGCCGTTCGGGTCCGTGCCGGACTCGATCGCCGACAGCGACCTCGAGTTCGAGCTCCCCGTCGAGTTCCGGCTCCGCTAGAACTCGGCGCTGCCGGGTGCGCGCGGAAACGGCTGGACGTCGCGGATGTTCGCCATCCCGGTCAGATAGAGCATCAGCCGCTCGAAGCCGAGCCCGAACCCGGCATGGGGGGCAGAGCCGTAGCGGCGCAGATCCAGGTACCACCAGTACGGCTCCTCGGGCAGCCCAACCTCGGCGATCCGCTCGCGCAGGACGTCGAGGCGGTGCTCGCGCTGCGAGCCTCCGATGATCTCGCCCACCTTCGGTACCAGCACGTCCATGGCGCGCACGGTGCGGCCGTCGTCATTCACGTACATGTAGAAGGCCTTGATGTCCTTCGGGTAGTCGGTCACGACCAGCGGCCTCTTCACGTGCTCCTCGGTGAGGTAGCGCTCGTGCTCACTCTGGAGATCCACTCCCCACTTCACGGGAAACTCGAAGTCGCGCCCAGCCGCCTCGAGGACCTCGATCGCCTCGTCGTAGGTCATGCGCTCGAAGGGCGTCTCGATTACGTGCTGCAGGGTTTCGAGCACGGTGGGGTCGATGCGCTCGTTGAAGAACGCCATGTCGTCGGGGCAGGCCTCCAGCACGGCCGCGAGAATGGACTTGAGGAACTCTTCGGCCAGGTCCGCCAGACCGTCCAGGTCGCAGAATGCGACCTCCGGCTCCACCATCCAGAACTCCGCCAGGTGTCGCGACGTGTTCGAGTTCTCCGAGCGGAAGGTGGGACCGAAGGTGTAGACCTTGGACATGGCAAGCGCCCCGATCTCGGCCTCGAGCTGGCCCGACACGGTGAGGTGCGCCTCGCTCCCGAAGAAGTCCTGACTGAAGTCGACGGAGCCGTCCTCGCCGCGCGGGGGGTTGGCGGGGTCGAGGGTCGAAACCCGGAACATCTCGCCCGCTCCCTCCGCGTCCGAGAGGGTGATGATGGGCGAGTGCAGGTTCAGGAAGCCCCGCTCCTGGAAGAAGCCGTGGACCGCGCAGGACGCCGCGTTCCGCACCCGGAGCACCGCGCCGATCGTGTTGGTGCGGGGCCGCAGATGACCGATGGTGCGCAGGAACTCGAAGCTGTGCCGCTTCTTCTGGAGCGGATAGTCATCGTCGACGCCGCCCACGAGCGTGACTGCGGTGGCGCGGACCTCGTACCGCTGCCCCTTGCCCGGGGACTCCACGAGCTCCCCCTCGACCTCCACCGCGCAGCCGGTGCGAAGGGCGCTGACCTCTTCCGCGTAGTTCTCGAGCGCGGGCTCGACGACGACCTGCAGGCCGGCGAGGCAGGAGCCGTCGCTCAGCTCGAGGAAGGAGAGGTTCTTCGCGTGGCGGGCGGTGCGCAGCCAGCCGCGCAGGTGGACCCGTCCCCCGGCCGCCTCGCGGGCCAGGACGTCTCGGATCGACTCCGCCACGGCTCCCCCCCTCCTTGACGCCAGGGTACCCGCTCCCCCCGATCCTCGGAACGGGTCCGCTCCGGGGCGCGACCCGCACGCTCCTAGACCACGCGGATGCGGAACTCCCGGCGGACGTCCACCAGCGGCCGGTCGAGGAAACGCTCGTAGTCGTCCGCGGGCCAGCGTCGGCGCATGAGCAGCGAGCGCCCGATGCAGAGCAGGCTCTCCAGGCCCGCGGCCAGCAGGGTCCACGGCCGCGCCTTCTTGAAGAAGTCGAGCAGCAGGGTCCGCGTGCCTCGGTAGCGCAGGGCCTTGAAGTAGAAGGGGACCCAGTCGGTCGAGCCGAAGAAGCTCCAGCGCGTGAGCAGGATCTCGCCGCGCACCGACGTGTCGCAGCCGAAGACCACGTGGGCGGCGTCGTGGACGCGAACGTCCTCGCCGGCGGCGCGGCTGACCTCGGCTTCGCGAACCAGCTCCGGCATCCCCTCGGCGTACTCCTCGAGGCCCTCGCGCAGGGTCAGGGAGCAGTCTTGCTGCTGGAACGCGAAGGGCCGCCGCCTGGCGCGAAAACGCGCCCAGCGGTAGCGGAGCTGGTCGGTGACTCGAACGGGACGTCGGATCGCCTGCACGCTCATGAGAGCCTCCTCGGGCACGGGCGCGCTTCGGATCTCGAACACCCAGAGGATAGACGGGAACGGACCGTTGTCGAGGTCAGCGCAGCCAGCGAAAGCCGTCGCTCGGAGGCGGAGGGAATTCCCCTTCGCCGCGGGGCCACGCGATCGGCGTCACGTCGCTGCGAATCGGCTCGCCCACGGGGATCTTTGCGCGGTCGACGGCGAAGTGCGGTGGACCCTTCTTCCCCCGCGTCGCACCGTCGGCGAAGAAGATCATGGTATGCACGCGGCGCATCCGATCGGTCTTGTTGGGCTTCGACACGTGGAACGTGAGCGCGTGGTGAAAGGCGACGGAGCCCGGCGGCACCTCGACGAACACCGGCTCCACGCCCCGGGACTCGGGCCCGCCGACCAGGTCGTACGGCTCGGGGTCCGTGAAGATGTTGACGAATTTGCGCACGCCGAAGCGATGAGAGCCCGGCACGTAACCCATGGCGCCGCCGTCGAGCGTGGACCCCGCGAAGGGGATCCAGGCGGAGACGTTCTCGGTCTCGTGGATGGGCCAGTAGGCCTGGTCCTGGTGAGCGTCGGTCTCGCGCCCGCCCGGCTCCTTGTAGAGCGCCTGGTCGTGCCACAGTCGCACCGCGTCGACACCGAGAAGCGACGCGGCCGCCTGGCCGATGCGCGCGTGGAAGGTGAGCGGGCGGACGGCCTCATCGGTCTCCCACAGGTTGATGCACTGCAGAAAGGACTGCTCGTAGCGCGACTTCTCCGCCAGGCTGCGGCGATCCTTCTCGCGCCGCCGAGCCACCGCCCGGTCCACCGCAGCACCCAGCCGCTCGAGTTCGTCGGCGGCCAGGAGATCCGGGACCACGACAAACCCGTCGCGCTGGAAGCGCTCGCGAAGCTCGGCGTCTACCGGGCACACTGCAGCGGCCTCAAGCTTCCGTCGCTCGCGCGAGCTCGATCTCCAGGAACGCGCGCTTGTCGTAGCGGCCCGACAGCTTCGAGAGGACATCGCCAATCTTCATCCGCCAGCCGTACTTGCGCCGCAGACTGGCGAGCGCCCGCTCGATCACGTCGCGCTCCTTCACGACGCGACCGAGACCGTCGATCCAGTCCCCGCGCACCACCCCCCGGTAGTTGCAGGCGGCCAGGCGCACGAGCTTCGTCGCGCGGATGCGCTTCACCTTACCGGCATCGCCTTCGCTGAACACGTAGTAGCGGCCGTCCGCCTCAGCGATCCACACGGGGGTGCGCACCTCGCGGCCATCGCGGCGGAAGGTGACGAGACTCACGTAGGTCTCGCGGGCGGGGTCGAAGCGATGCGAGCTCACAGGGGGACCTCCTGGATGCGGCCCGGCTGCAGCAGCCACAGCTCGAACCGGGGGACGTAGTCGAGCTCCAGGGCGTCGCGGAGCGCTCGGGTGTAGAACGCGCCCTGCGCTCTGTAACGGTCGCACAGCCGCGCAATCGCCTCATCGTCGTCTTCGACGGCATCGGTCTTGTAGTCCGCCACGACCAGCCGATCGTCCGCAGCGTCCCGGTAGACGAGATCGATCACTCCGTTCTCGAAGCCGACGGGAGCGGACGCGTCGCCCTCCGAGGGGGGCGTCCAGACCGCCAGCTCGCGCGCGACGAGGCGGTCGGCCAGGCTCGCGAACGGGCGGAAGAGCTTCCCCCGCCCGAAACGCTCCAGGATGTCGCCCGCCCTCGCCCGCGCCGCGGCACGGGCGCTGCCGACGAGAGCGTCGCCGAGCCAGTC
>JAPUKG010000435.1 GCA_027295775.1 Pseudomonadota bacterium | reverse complement strand
AGCCGAGCCAGCCCAGCACCCGGGACCTTCTCCGGCTCGTGACCCAGCTCCTCCTGGAGAAGGGCCTCCTCGACCGCGAAGAGCTCACCAACCGCGTGAAGGCGCTCCAGCGCGGTTGGTGAGCTCTTCGCGGATCGTGCTATTCCCAGATCATGAGACTCGAATTCGGGATCGAGCTCGGGATGATCGAAGTGCCCCGCTTCTCGGTCGAGGCGGTGGAGGGGATCGGCAAGCTCTTCACACTGGCGACGTTGATCCTGAACGTGCTCGACAGCAAGCAGCGGGTGGAGATCATCTTCCACGGGCTGAGCGCCGAGGATCCCGAGCGCAAGATCGCGGCGTTCCAGGAGATCGTGGCGAGCTGTCAGACCGCCCAGCCGGTGCGCTTCCAGACGGGCAATGGCGGGCTGGTCTCCGGCTCCTCGAGCTACTACGAGTGGCTCACCGTGCAGCGGGGCTGAGCCTCACGCGTCGCAGCCGTCGCCGCGCCAGGCGTGGTGACGGGCCCGGCTGAGGCGCACGACCTCTCGCAGGGCGCCGCGCTCTCCCGCGCGGAAGGGGAGCGCCCGGCAGTAGCGGGCGAACGCCCGCCGCCGCTCCCGCGGCGGGATCCGGTCGTCCGCCAGGGAGGCGTTCAGCTCGGCCAGCGCGCGCAGCCGATCCCGGTCCCGCAGGCGCGAGCGGAAGCGGACGCCCTCGAGATCGATGAGGGTGGGATGCACCGATCCGTCTCGGGGCACGAGGTAGACGTGCAGGGCCTGCAGGTCCCCGTGGATCACCTGTCGCCGGTGGAGCCGGAGGGCGAGCTCGAGCAGGGCCTCGCACAGATCCGCCGGCTCGGGCCCGGGCTCGTTCGCCGCGGGCGCGGGACGGAGATCCTCGAGCAGGACGACCGAGGCCACCGGGATGCCCAGGCGGCGGCGCTCGAGGAAGGCGAGCGGGGTGGCCGCGCCGATCCCGCGCGCCGCCAGTCCGTGCCCCGCGACCCAGGCGCGTCGCGCCGGCGAGCCGCGGAAGAGATCCGCCAGTCGTCGGCCCGGCCCCTTCTTGCGCACCTCCTTCCCCCCGATGCGAGCGCCGGGCACGGCCACGCCCGTGATGCGCGAGCGCGGGTCGCTCTTCAGCACGTCCGCGGCGATCTCCGCGTCGCTCCCGGTCCCGGAGACGTGGGCGCAGAGAGCGGTTCGCGCGTCGTCCGCGGCGAAGCGGCGCAGCCGCAGACCCCGCCAGCCCGCCACCTCGAGCCGGGCGTAGAGCCGGCCCGGCCGCAGGGAGCGGCGCGTTCGGCTGCGGTAGTAGCGCTGGCCCATCGCCTGGGAGCTCCGGCCCACCGCCCGGAGCGCTCGACGCGCGGCCTCGGAGCGGCGGTCCTCGAGCCCGAGGGCGGCGGCGCGCATGCGCAATCGATCGGGCCGCGAGAACCCCGCCAGGGCGAGCGAGAAGTCGAGGCCGCCCAGGTCGCGCAGCCGACGTCGCTCGAAGCCCCGCGCGCCCGGGCGACCCGAGCGGGCGCGCTGCAGGTCGAGGACCACGAGGCCCTTGTCGCCGACCAGCACGTTCCCCACGTGGAGGTCGCCGTGGGCGACTCCGCACGCGTGCAGCCGCGCGACCAGCTGGCCCAGCTCGGTCATCACCTGCCTTCGGCGGCGGGGCGGGAGCTCGAGAGCCCGGTCCAACGGCTCTCCCTCCACCCAGCCGGACACCAGGATGCGCGCCCCACGGCGCAGGAGTGCGCGTCCGAGCGGGGGGGGCACCGGAACCCCGGCGTCGTGGAGCCAGGTCTGGTGCCGCCACTCGCGCTCTGCCGGGTCCGTGCGCAGGGCGTGCAGGATCCGCTTCCAGGGCGCGCCGGGGACGCGCCACGGGGCGAAGCGCTTGACCACCAGCCCCGGCTCGTCCGCCAGCCGAACCACCTCCCGGCGCGTGCCCCGCGCGAGGACGGGGGCCTCCGAGCTCTTCCGCTCGCGCAGCCAGCGCTCGACCGGGTCCCTCACGCCGGGCGCGCTGAAGCTCCAGTTGATGCGCCGCCGCCGCCGTTTCATCGAGCGATCCGTCTGTAGACGTCGCGGAGCGCCGCGATGTGGTGGCTCCAGGTGCAGCGCTCCGCCACGCGCCGGCCCTCGGCGCCGAGCTTCTCGCGCAGGGCGGGGTCGGCCAGTCGGTCGAGGGCGTCGGCGAACCCGCCCGCGTCCCGGGGATCCGCCACCACGACGGCGGCGTCGGTCAGTAGCTCGGCCGCTCCCGCGAGCGCGCTCGTCACCACCGGTCGGGCGGAAGCGGCGGCCTCGAGACAGACGAGTCCGAACGCGTCGTAGCGCGTGGGCAGGAGCAGGCCGTCCGCCGCGGTGTACACCCGCTCGAGATCGCCCCGGGCCCCGAGGAAGCGCACCCGCGCGGCCACCCCGAGCCTCTCGGCGCGCCGCCGCCATGGCGCCGGGGCGTCGCTTCCGGCGACCCACAGCCGGGCGTCGCCGCGGCTGCGGGCCAGCGCCTCCAACGCCGTGTCGAGACCCTTGCGCCGCCAGCCGGAGCCGGCGAAGAGCCACACCGTGCCCTGCTCCGGACCGAGCTCGGCGCGCAGCGACCGCGCCGCGGTGCGCTGCCGGTTCGGGTCGAAGCGTGCGGTGTCCACGGCGTTGTGGATGACCACGAGCCGCTCCTCGGCGACGCCGAAGCGCCGGGCGATCTCGTCCCGGACCATGCCCGAGACGCACACCACGATCTGGTCGGGGTCCGCGAAGATGCGCCGCTCCATCGCCAGCTGGACGGCGTGGCGGGGAGAGAGCCGCCGGGCACGGGCCGCGCGCGTCCCGTATGTGTGTCGCATCATGTCCGCGTGACTCCCGCCCCCGGCACTGACCAGGTGCTGGCGCCGGGTGCGCGCGAACGAGTGCACCACGTCGAACTCGCCGCGGCGGCCTTCGCGACCGGCCCTCGCACTGAAGGCCAGCAGGCGCAGGGGCTGCCAGAGGGTCGGCACCGGGATCGGGTGCAACCGGACGCCGCTGCACGGCTCGCCGTGTCGGGCGATCACGTGCACCTCGTCGCCCGCCTTGGCCAGGCCGCGGGCCACGTTCCAGACGACCTGCTCGACGCCGCCCCCGGCCGGCTCGAATCGCTCGACGACGAGGGCCACACGCATCGGCTGGAGGGCTGGGGTCCGCCCCGCGCTAGCGGGCTCGCGCACCGTCCGGCCCCGAGCGGCGCCGGCGGCCCGCCCACGCGGCGCCCAGCGCGGCGGCGGCGAAGCCCGCCAGGTTCGACGCGGTGTGTCCGGCCTCGTGGACCCGCCCGCAGCTGGCCGCGGTGCACAGGCGGAGCGGCTGGGACGGCGGTTCGGCCGGGGGGCCGGAACCGGCGGCGGCCGAGGCGGCGGGGCCGGCCAGCAGCCAGGCCGTCAGTACCGCGAGGGGGAGGTTCCGGAGCCGCACCCGCATCGGGGTAGGGTATCTCTCCCGCCACGTGGTTCCCAGGGAACTCTCTCCGCCCCCCGGTGTCCCCTCCACCCGACCCCGGGTCGGGTTGACGGCGCGAGACTTCCCTTCTTATATTCCGCGCGCCTCGAACGCACCAACGAGTCTGCGAGAATACGCCGCAGGTCGCCCACGGCTTCAGCCGAGATCTCCATGCCCACGCCCACAGCTACAGCGGAGCGAAGACGCCAGGCGCGCGACAAGCGCCAGCAGATTCTCGATGCCGCCGTCGTGGTCTTCGCCCGCACCGGCTATCACGGCTCCCGGGTGTCGGACATCGCTAGCGAGGCCGGCATTGCCTACGGGCTGGTCTATCACTACTTCAAGAACAAGGAAGAGATCCTCGACACGATCTTCCAGGAGCGTTGGGGCGGCTTCCTCGAGGCCGTCGACTCTATCGCCGAGGGCACCACCTCCACGGAGGACAAGCTGCTCTCGTTGGCCGCGCTGATCCTGAACGCGTACCGGGTGCGCGGAGACTGGGTGAAGGTGTTGGTCTTCGAGATCCAGCGATCGTCACGCTTCGCCCGGCCCGAACAGATCCGGGCCGTCGGCCGCCTCTTCCAGACCGTGGCCGGGATCCTGCGGGCCGGGCAGCAGTCCGGGGAGCTGCGCCGGGACCTCGATCCGGACGTGGCCTGCTACGTCTTCATCGGCGCGTTGGACATCGTGGTGACGAGCCGTGTGCTCGACGTGATCCAGATCGAAGGTGGCGAGTCGGAGCAGAACGAGTACTACTTGAAGGTGGCGCGGACGGTGGTGGACATCTTTCTGAATGGGCTGGGGTCTTCGTGAGCGGCGACGCCCCGGCGATCGAAGCCAGCGGTCTCACCAAGCGCTACGGCGAAGTGCTGGCGGTGGACGACTTCACGTTCTCCGTGGGGCGCGGCGAGGTGGTCGGGTTCCTCGGCCCGAACGGTGCCGGCAAGACCACCACCATGCGCATGCTGACCGGCTTCGTGCCCCCCACCGACGGGACCGCCACCATCGCGGGCCACGACATCTTCGCCGACCCGCTCGCGGCCCGGCGCGCGGTCGGCTACCTGCCCGAGAGCCCGCCCCTCTATCCGGAGATGAGCGTCGAGGGCTACCTCCGCTACGTCGCCACCATCAAGGACGTGCCCCGCCGCGTCCGGCGCGAGGCCGTCGACCGGTCCCTCGAGCGCTGCGGCCTGGTCGAGGTGCGCCGGCGCGTGATCGGCGCGCTCTCCAAGGGCTTCCGTCAGCGCGTGGGCCTGGCCCAGGCAATCGTGCACGACCCGCCGGTGTTGATCCTGGACGAGCCCACGGTGGGCCTCGACCCCATCCAGATCCAGGAGATCCGCAGCCTGATGGCGGACTTCGCGGCGCCGGGCGAGGGCGAGACGCCGCGCGCCGTGATCCTCTCCACCCACATTCTTCCGGAGGTCGAGGCGATCTGCCGCCGGGTGATCCTGATCCACCAGGGCCGGAAGGTGATCGATCAACCCCTGTCCGAGCTCATTGCCGGAGGCCAGTCCCTGGAGGAGGTGTTCGGACGCGAGACCTCCCGGGACATCTCGGCAGGTGCCGAGGGCGCCATGGAGAACGCGCCGTGAGGCACGTGGGTACCGTCGCCGGCCGCGAGATCCGCTCGCTCTTCGTGTCGCCCGTAGCGTACGTGGTGCTCACCCTGTGGGCGGTACTGGCCGGCTTCTTCTTCCTCTCGAACCTGATCGCGTTCCAGACCGAGCTGGTGCGCATGCAGCAGTTCGGCGCCTTCGACATGGTGCGCACCGTCAACCTCAACGATCACCTGATCATGCCCTTCATGGGCTCCATGTGGATCATCCTGATCTTCGCGATCCCCGGCGTGACCATGGGCTTGTTCGCCAGCGAGAAGGCCAACGGAACCCAGGAGCTGCTGCTGACGAGTCCCCTCACGATCTGGGAGATCGTGCTGGGCAAGTTCCTGGCGGGCGCGGTCTTCGTGCTGCTGATGACCGCGGTGGTGGCGTTCTTCCCGGGCATCCTGTTCGTGTATGGAGACCCCGAGCTCGGCAAGACCCTGTCGGGGCTGCTGGGGCTCCTGCTGGTGAGCCTCACCTACGTGGCGGTCGGCGCCTTCGCGTCGTCGGTGACGAGCAACCAGCTGATCGCGTTCTTCCTGGCCTTCGGCGTCCTGTTGCTCTTCCTGATGATGCCCTTCATCGCCGAGCTGGGAGCCACGCGCGGCGCGCTCGGGCAGGAGGCGACCGCCGCCGACCTGATGCGCTGGCTCTCCACCGGGAGCCACTTCGAGCAGCTCCTGCGCGGTCTCGTCGACACCGCAGACCTCGGCTACTTCGCCTTCGTGATCGGCACCTTCATCCTGCTGTCGAAGGCGGCGATCGAATCGGTGAGGTGGCGCTGAGGTGGGGGGCTGGGCAGCGCTCCTCGGTGGCCTCGGCGGCGTGGCGATCTGCTTCGCGATGCTGATCGCGCTGATCTCGGCCTTCCAGCCGGTGGCGGACCTCACCTGGGTCTGGGGAAACCTGGTCATCGGCGTCGTGCTGCTCGGCAGCGCGCTCGTCGCCAGCTTCGAGACGCTCCGGGAGCGGCTGGGCTCGGGCGAGAGCCGGCGCGCCAGCCGGTACGGGACGAGCGCGCTGGTGAGCACCCTGCTCGGCATCGCCATCCTGGGGATGCTGGCCTTCCTGGTCACGCGCTACACGACGCGCTGGGACTGGACCGAGCAGAAGGTGCACACGCTGACCGACCAGACCCAGAAGGTCCTGGACGGGCTCGATCGCGACGTCCAGGTGACCGCCTTCTTCAGCGAGCTCCAGGCCCCGCCGGTGCGCGACCTGCTCCAGATGTATCAGTTCGCGTCGGACCGGGTGGTGCTCGAGTTCGCCAACCCGAACGCCCGGCCCGACCTGATCCTGAAGTACGACATCGACGAAGCCATGCTGTCGCGCGGTCTGGTGCGCATCGCCCTGGGCGACGACGCGGTCCTGGTCTCCGAGTTCACCGAGCCGAAGATCACCAACGCCCTGGTGCAGCTCTCGCGCAGCTCGGACAAGAAGGTCTACTTCCTGACCGGTCACAACGAGCGGGTGATCGACGGCGAGGACGCCGAGGGCAAGGAGGGCTTCAAGGAGGCCGCCCAGGCCCTGCGCAACGAGAACTACGAGGTGGCCAACCTGCTGATCGCGCAGTTCGGGGACGTGCCCGAGGACGCCGACGTGGTGGTGCTGGCGGGTCCTACCCGCCGGCTGCCGCCGGAGGAGATCTCGGCTCTCGATCGCTACGTCGCCCGGGGAGGCGCGCTTCTGGTCCTGCTCGACCCGCGCGCCAACACCAACGTGGCGGAAGTCCTCGAGCGCTGGGATATCTCGGTCGGAGACGACATCATCGTCGACCTGCAGCTCGCGTTCTTCCAGCAATACTTCAGCCCCTTCGCCGGCGCCTATGCCGCCAATCACCCGATCACGAAGGAGATGGGCGAGCAGCAGGACCCCACCCTGTTTCACAACGCCCGCAGCGTCCAGGCCTCCGACGGCGACGACTCGGTGTACGTGGTTCTGGTGTACACGGGCGACAAGTCCTGGGCCGAGCGCGACATCGAGCAGTTCGAGTCGTCGGGCCAGGTGGGCTTTGGGGGCGACGACCTGAAGGGGCCCGTGCCGGTCGCCATCGCCGGCGAGATCGCGTCGCAGGACGGAGCGGGCGCCGACGAGGACGGCGCGAGCCCGGCCCGCATCGTGGTCGTCGGCGACTCGGACTTCGCCACCAACGAGTTCATGGTGCGCTACGGCGGCAACCGCGACCTCTTCGTCAACTCGGTCAACTGGCTCCTCGGCGACGTCGAGGCCATCTCGGTGCGGCCGCACCAGTCCCGCGCCTCGCGCTTCGTCGGCTCCCAGCAGGAGGTCCAGGCGATCCAGTACCTCTCGATCTTCGTCCTTCCCGAGGCGATTGCCGTGCTCGGTGTGGCGGCCTGGTGGTGGCGGCGGAAGAGCCCGGGACGCTGACCCCATGAGCTCGGCCGCCCACCGCGTCCTGTCGACCCGATGAACCCGCGAACGACGGGCATCCTGTTTGCCGTGGCCCTGGTACTCGGCGCCTTCGTCTGGTTCTACGAGATCGAGGGCGAGGAGTCCCGCCTGGAGGCGGAGGAGGCCACCAAGCGGCTCTTCGTGGGGATCGACCCAGACGCGATCGAGCGCATCGCCCTCGTCACGGAGGACGACCGGCAGGCCGTGGTCGAGCGACGGGATGGCGTCTGGCGCGTGGCCGAGCCCGTGGACTTCCCGGGCGACGCCACGACGCTGGACGGAATGGCGACGGCCCTGGCCAACCTCACGAGCGAGGGCTCGATCGACGATCCCCAGGACTTCGCGGTGTACGGCCTCGACGACGACGAGCGGGTCGTTCGCTTCACGGCGGGGGGGACGGAGTACGGTCTGCGCCTCGGGGCCAAGACCCCGGTCGGCTCCAACTCCTACGTCGCGACCCTGGACTCGGACCGCGTCGAGATGGTGCCGAGCTACCGGCTGAACTCACTGAAACGCGACCTCGACGCGCTCCGCGACAGTCGGGTGCTCGCCTTCGACCGCTCCGCCGTGGAGGCGATCCGGCTCGCCTGGCCCGGTGGCGGCGTGCGGCTCGAGCGGCGGGACGGGGGCTGGCGCCTGCTCGAGCCGCTGGAGGGTCCCGCCGACGACGCGACGGTGGACACCCTGCTCTCCGATCTCTCGTTCCTGCGCGCCGACGGCTTCGTCGACGAGCCGCCGCCGGATTCCGAGTCCGGGCTCGATCGGCCCGAGTTCGAGGCGATCCTCCAGCTCGGCCGGGAGTCGGCCGAAGCCGGGGAGGCCGAACAGGAGGGCGAACCGGCGCAGCCCGTCGAGATCGGATTTCGCCTGGGCTCCGTGCAGGACGGCACCCATCGGCTCGCGCGCGGCGCCCTCGAGACCCTCTACCGAATTCGCGAGGAGCGGCTCGCCGACTTCCCCCGCAATCTGGTCGCCTACCGGTTCAAGGAGCTCGCGCGCTTCAGCGCCTCCGAGGCGGAGGCGTTCGAGCTCATCTTCCAGGAGGGCGCGGAGACCCTGACGATCCGCGGCGAGCGGGGCGAGTCGGGGTGGACCACCGCGCCCGACGCCATGGCTGCGGGCAAGGCCGGGCGGCTCGTGTCGGAGCTCTCGCGTCTCGACGGCATCGACATCGCCGCGGACGCCATGGAGGAGGCCGAGCTCGCGGAGCTGGGTCTCGCGCCGCCGCGTGTCCGCCTCGCCGTGTACGGAGAGGCGGAAGAGGGCGGGGCGCCCCCCGTACTCGCGGACGTGTCGTTGGGGGAGGCCGATCCGGATCTCGGGATCGCGGCGCTCCGCGCTGGGGGAGCCGCCGTCTATCGAGTCGAGAACGACCTCGCCGAGAACGTTCCCGTGAGCCTCGAGGCCTTCCGCAACCGGTTCGTCTCCGAGGAGATCGCCGAGGAGGAGGGCGACCTGGTGGAGGATCTCGCACCCGAGGATTTCACCGTGGACCCGGCCCTCGGCAAGGACGGGAGCTAGCCGGCGGAAGCGGCCTCCTTGTCCGGCAGGGGCCCGCCTTCGCTCGCCTCCGGCTCGCTGCGCGTCGGCCGCCTCTGCTAGTCGGCCTCCTTGTCCGGCAGGGGCCCGCCTTCGCTCGCCTCACCCGAGGCGAAGCCTCGGGTGGGCTCGCTGCGCGTCGGCCGCCTCAGCTAGTCGGCCTCCGTGTCCGGCCGGGGCCCGCCTTCGCTCGCCTCACCCCAGGCGAAGCCACGGGTGGGGTCGCAGCGCG
>JAPUKG010000434.1 GCA_027295775.1 Pseudomonadota bacterium | reverse complement strand
GATGCCGCGCTTCCGGAGCGCCCGCGCCGTGGCGCAGCCGACCTTGCCGCCCCCGATCACCACCACCGGGTTCTCGTTGGGCGTATAGATGACGAAGAGCGCGTCGAGCTCGGTCATCTGATCTTCCGTCCCGACGATGACCGGCACGCTGTTCTTCGAGAGGAGGGTGTCGGGACCGGCGGGCAGGAGCTTCCCGCGCTCCCAGACGCCGACGACGTTGAGACCCGTGAGCTCCCGCAGCTTGGTGTCGCGGATGGTGCGCCCCGAGAGCGACGTGTGGTAGAGCGGGAACTCCGCGATGACCACGTCCTTGTAGTGGCCGATCCGGTGGGCCTGAGGCGTGCCGACCGCGATGCGCGCCGCGAGCTGCTCGGCCAGGTCGTGCTTGAGCGCCAGCACTTGCGAGGCGCCGCTCAGCTCGAGCACGTCGACCGAGTCGGTGTGCTCCGCGATGCAGGCGATGGGGACGTCGGCGTCGAGCTCGCGAATGGTCAGGGTGATGTTGGTGTTCTCGGCGTCTCCGAGATTCGCCAGCACCAGCCGGGCCCGCGAGACGCCCATCGCCTCGTAGGTGGCCCCCAGGTCCCAGGGACCGGTGATCACGGGCACGCCGTCCGCGTGCAGCTCCGCCGCCGCGACGGGATCCGGCTCGATCACGCAGTAGGGAATCCCCTCGCGGGTGAGCCGCGCGCCCAGGTCCCGGGCCACGCTGTCGTAGCGGCACAGGATCACGTGATCCCGCAGGTCGTCCGAAACCCTGCGGGGCGCGCGCATGCGCACCTGGGCCTCCAGCCAGGGGGCGTAGAAGAAGCGGATGAATGTGAAGGGCAGCACGATCAGCAGCATCACGATGCCCGTCAGCAGGACCAGAATGCTGAAGCCGCGGCCGAGATCGCTGTGGAAGGTGATGTCGCCGAAGCCCAGGGTGCTCATGACCGTGAGGGTCCAGTAGAAGCCCGTGAGCCAGCTGTGCCCCTGGCCCTCCGCTCGCATGATCAGGTGAAAGACGACGGAGTAGACGGTGATCGTGGCCACGAGGACGGCCAGGTAGGACAGCAGGACGCGCAGGTTCCGGCGGACGTCTCGCTGGCGGAGCAGATAGTAGATCTGTGAGAACGCGAACTTCATGCCCAGGCTCCAGCGTACCGCCCCCAACCGGGCGTCGCCGGCGGCGAGCGCAGAGGGCATCCGGGTGTCAGCGGGACCCGGCCCGGGGGAAGCCCAGCTCGCCGAGAGCCCGGGCCACGTCGCCGCCGTGGGACGCGGCGCGCACGTCGCGGTCGATGCGCCGGATGGTTCCGGCGGCGTCGATGTAGAAGGTCCAGCGCCGGGCGAAGCCGCCCCTCAGCACGCCGTAGGCGCGGGCCGCGTCGCCGGTCGGATCGGAGAGCACGGGGAAGGTAGCGCCGTGGGACTCGGCGAACTCGCGGTTCCGATCGCGCGGGTCCAGGCTCACCATGATGACGGCGACCTCGAAGTCCGAGAGGGCGGCGTCGCTGTCCCGCAGCGACTCGAGCTCGGCAGTTCAGCCCTTGGTGAAGGCCTTGGGGAACCAGGCCAGCACCACTCCCTTCTTTTCGGCGTCGCTCTCGCCAGCGCCCACGAACTGGGCGAGCGTGACCGTGCTGCCGTCGGGCGCCTCGAGCGCGAACGCCGGGGCGGCGTCGCCGACCTTCAGGTCGGCCGCGCCCGCGGGTACGCACACGAGCCCGAGCCCGAGAAGAGCGACAGGGACGGCGACGGCGGCGCCGCGCATCAGGCCGCCACCCGTTCGCGTTGGCCGTACACATTGAGCGCGCGCCCGCGCAGGAAGCCGACCAGCGTGAGACCGGCGCTCTCCGCCAGCTCGACGGCCAGGGACGACGGCGCGCTGACTGCCGCGAGCAGCGGGATGCGCCCCGCCAACGCCTTCTGCACCACCTCGAAGGAGATCCGCCCCGAGACCATGAGGACGTGCCCTCGCAACGGGAGCCGGTGCTCGCGCAGCGCCCAGCCGATCACCTTGTCCACGGCGTTGTGCCGGCCCACGTCCTCGCGCACCACGAGCAGCGATCCGTCCGGACCGAACAGGCCCGCCGCGTGCAGTCCGCCCGTCCGATCGAAGACGGCCTGGGAGCGGCGCAGCTGGGCGGGCAGGCGAAAGAGGAACTCGGGCGAGAAGCGGGCCGGGTCGTCCAGGGGCGGCGCACTCGCAAGCACGTTCTCGATGCTGGCCTTGCCACAGATGCCGCAGCTCGAGCTGGCGTAGAGGTTGCGCCGCAAGCGCTCGAGATCGACCTCCACGTCGTCGCGCAGCACGGCCCGGATCACGTTGTCTCGGGCGTCGGGATCCCGGGCGAGGGAGCAGTGACGCAGCGAGACCACCTGCTCCGGCGCCGCCACGACGCGCTCTGTCACCAGGAAGCCCAGGGCCAGCTCCTGGTCGTTCCCGGGAGTTCGCATCACCACCGCGAGCGAGGCGCCACCGAGCTGGATCTCCAAGGGCCCCTCCGCGGCCACCGCATCGCGGCGGGCGACGGCGTCGACTCCGTCGAAGTGAATGACCGGAACGCTCGGCGCCGCCTCGTCGAGGTCGAGCACCCGCGGCTCCTGCTCCGGGCTGCGCGGGGGTCTCATCGCCCCGGAGAGTAGCGTCTCGATCCGGCGGCCCCGGCGGCCTGCACACGCGCGGCGGGGCCCAGCCGAAGGCGACCAGCTCTTCGGCGAGGCCGACGAAGAGCGCGCCGTCCCGGCCGGTCCACCAGAGCGCGGCCCCGTGGACGCTCGCGCGGCGGAGCGTGAGGTCCGCCGGCAGCCCAGGGCGGCCCCGGCAGGGCGCGGACACCAGCGCCACGGAGGCAGACACGGCCTGAAGGAACGCCGGGGTCGACGAGCCCCGGCTCCCGTGGTGGCCCACCTTGAGCACGTCCGCCCCCAGGTCGACGCCCGCGGCCAGGAGCTGCTGCTCCACCGCCGCCCCGATGTCGCCCGTGAGCAGGACGCGGCGCCCTGCGGTCTCGACGGCCAGGACCAGCGAGCGGTCGTTGCGCGACGTCCGCCCAGCGGCGGCCACCGCGGCCGCCTCGGGCGGCCAGAGGGCCGTGATCGCGAGATCTCCCGCGCGTTCGGTGCGGTCTCCCGCACCGCGCTCGCGAACCGGAACGCCCCGCGCCCGGGCCGCCGCACGCAGCGGGTCGAACGCGGGCTCCGCAGCGGCGCCACGGGGAACCCAGACCTGCCCCACGGCGAACGCCGCGAGGACGGCCGGGGCGCCCCCCCGGTGATCCAGATCCGCGTGGGTGACGGCCAGCACGTCGATCCGCCGGACCCCGAGAGCGCGCAGCGCCGGCGCCACGGCGCTGCGTCCGGCATCGTACCCGCCGGGCAGCGCCGGTCCCGCGTCGACCAGCAGCACGCCGCTCCGGCCCTGGACCAGGACCGCGTCCCCGAGCCCGACATCGAGGGCAACCACGCGGGGCGGGAGCGGCGGGAGCTCCGCGGGCGCCGCGCACTGCAGCACGGCGGTCACGCCGCAGGCGACGCACACGCGGCCCGCGGTGCCGCGCACGCGCAGTGTGGCGAGCGCACCCGCGACCGCCAGCAGGAGCCAGGGAAGGGCGGGCCGCGCCAGGCGCGGCGCCACCAGCTCGGCCACGGCAAAGGGAAGCGCATCCGCGGCCCCGCGGAGTGCCACCAGCGTTCCCTCCGCCACGAGGGCGAGCGGCGGGAGCAGCGCCGCCGCGACCGCGTCCGGTGCGAGCAGGGCCAGCGCCGTCGCCAGCAGCGCGCAGGGCAGCAGGACCCAGGCCGTCCACGGCACGCAGACGAGGTTGGCCAGCAGCGCTGCGGGCCCGACGAACCCGCCATAGACGGCCACGAGGGGCGCCGTGACCGCGAGCGCCGTGGCCGCTGTGCGCACCAGACCGATCGCGCCCCCCGCGATCGGCCCCGCACGCCGCGGCCGATCTGCGGCCTGCCCCAGGCCCAGCAGGAGCGCGGCGCTCGCGGCGAAGGAGAGCTGCGCGCCGGGCTCGAACAGGCTGCCCGGATCCATGGTCAGGACCACCAGAGCAGCCGCCCCCAGGGCATCGACCGCAGCGCGGGGACGGCCGCTCAGGGTCGCCCCGGCGAACGCGAGGAGGAGCACGCTGGCCCGCCGCACCGGCGCCGCGAAGCCGGTGAGCAGACCGTAGGCAAGGGCCAGCCCGACCGCGGCGGCGAGGGCCGGGGTCCGCGCGTCAAAGCGCACCGCGAGAGGCCGCGTGCGCGCGAGGACCGCCCGCGCGCAGGCGTAGGCCAGCGCGGCGACCAGGGCGAGGTGCAGACCCGAGACCGCCAGCAGGTGCGCCGTGCCCAGACGGGCGAACGCATCGCGCGCCTCGGGACCGAGTCCCGCGCGATCGCCCACGCCCAGGGCGGCGAGCAGGGCGCCGCCCGCCCCCTCTGCGCCGAGCCGGTCGGCCGCCCGCCGACGCGCCCGCTCGATTCGGGAGCGCAGGCCGGGCTCCGCCCCGATCCGCACCCAGAGCGCCGGATCGACCAGCCGAGCCCGCGCGCCGACGCCGCGCCGCTCGCGCCGCCGCTCCCCACCGCGCCCTCCGGGATTGCGCAGGCCGCCGGGCGGCCCGACGCGCAGGCGGGCGCGCACCCGCTCTCCGGGGGCCACATCGCTGAACCCGCTGCCCGGTCTCGCGGCCCGGGTGACCCGAACCGTCTCCACCACCCGGATGCGCGCGGGAAGGGGCGCCTCACCCTCCCCCACCGGCAGCGCACCGCAGAGCTCGATCGCGCGCCAGCCCGGGCCTCCTTCCGCCTGACAGACGGTGCCCTCCGCGATCACCTCGCGCACGGCGACCGGTCGGTCGCGGGCCGCCCGCTCCAGTCGCGCGCCGAGGGCGAAGGCCCCGGTGGCGGCGGTGGCGACGACCACGAGCAGCACGCGCAGTGTCGGATGGCCGCGCAGGAGAAGAGCGAGCCCCAGACAGCCCGCGGCTCCGCACAGCGCCGCCGCCGGAGGGACCGCGGCCCGGTCCGCGGCGACGATGCCCACCGCCAGGGCGAGGGCGCAGCTCGCAAGGAAGCCCGCCACGCAACCACCCGGGACCGGGGGCGATCAGGGTAGCCGAACTCCGGCGCTTGCTAGTGGAGAACCTGGTTCTTGTGCCGCGCCGAGTTGGTGCGCATGCGACGCACATAGGCGGCGAGCACCTCGAGGGCCTCGTCGAGCTTCGACAGCTCGCCGACGAAGTTGCCCATCAGCCGCTCCAGCTCCTGGAGCTCGCGCAGGTTTCGATGCAGCTCTTCCCGGGTCGAGCGCTCCGCTCCGTAGGCCGCCGCCACGCCGTCCAGCATGGCGTCGTACTCGGACCCGCTCTGGCCGAGCGCGCGCGTCTCGAGAAGCTGCGAGAGTGCCTCGGCGAACTCGGGCGGAACCCCTCTCCGGCCCAGATCTTCACAGATCCGATCCCGACCCGGAGTCGCCCCCTCCGTCACACAGTGAACCGGTTCTTCGGCCTCTCGCTTCATCCTCATCGCCTCACCTCCGCGCCGCATCGGCCTGGCCCCGGGTAGAGAGCAAGAACGATGCCAGCGCCCGGCAAGTCGCACCGGCCCCCTCAACCATCCGGTGCCAAACGGATTTCCAGCGAATCGCAGCGCCGCGCCGCGATCGTCCCCGCGCGGGGATGAGAGAGCCGCGCCCGAATATGGGAACGAAAGTTCACACGGGAGGCTGGAGGGATCGGGGATCCCTAACGGATCCAACCCGGCAGGCAGCCGGCCTTGCGGCACTCCTCGGCGAGGCCGTCCTCGAGGTACGCCTCCAACTCGGTCTGCCGCTTCACGAGGCGCTCGTGCTCGGAGCGCACCCGCTTGCACGAGATCCCGCGCTTCATTCCCGCCTCGTCTCGGATGTACACGTCGCTGCCGCGATTGCACCAGCCCACGTACCTGTAGGAGTCCGGAACCTGCTCGCGCAGCTGCACCAGCTCGCGCTCGGTTTCGGCGCGCTTGCGCCGCCACATCGCCGCCTGTCCGTCGTCGACGGCCAGCGCCGCCGGTCCTGCGGACGACCGCGTCCGGCGCGCAGGCACCGACCGCGAGCTCATGGGCACGGTCTGCACCGTCCCGCGGATCTCGTGTGGCTTGCGCCCCGGACAGGTCGAGGGGTCGCTGGTGAAGACGGTCTTGCCATCTCGCCCGATGCACTTGTAGATCTCGGCGGATGCCGCCGGCGCGATCAGCACGCCGAGGGCCACCATCCATCCCAGTCCCAGTCGAGAGGGAGACATCCTCGAACTCCTCACTGGCGCCACTTTTGGGGCACCTGAGCCCGGTCCGCCCGAAGCTCGAGCTCGTCGAGCTGGGCGACCAGGTCCTCGCGTCGATCCTCGAGCTCCCGCACCCGCGACTTGCGCAGGATCTGGCCGGTCGACAGGTGTCGATCGAGATCGCCCAGCAGGCCGTGCAGGTAGTGGAAGCGGTCCGCCCACTGGCTGGCCGAGAGGCCGCCGCGGACGCCTTCGTTCGGCACCAGGGTGATCACGCGCGCGGCGGCGTCCACCTGGTAGACGAAGTTGTTGAAGAACGTCCCCCCCAGCAGGCCGATGGACATGGAGCCACTCACGTTGGCCTCCAGCCCCTCCACCATCGCGTCCCCGACCTCGATGCGGTCGAGCATCACCACCGGCTGGCTGACCACGCCGTTCGCCGTGTGCACGTTCACCCGCTTGGTGTCGGGGCCGATGTGGAGACCGAGCTCGCGGGCCACGGCGTAGGGGATCGAGACCCCGCTCGCGCCGGTGTCGACGAGGAAGGGCGCCGTCACGCGATCGTTGAGCTTCACGTCGACGCGCATCAGCGTGCCCTGGCGCTGGAACGGGATGTGCAGGGTTCCGGTGCTGCGCCGGCGTCGGGCGCGCGCGGGCGCCGCCGGGGTGCTGTAGGTCTGGACCCGGCTGGTCTTGCGGACGGCCGCGCCCGCCCGGGCGGCGGGTCGCTTCGCCGCGGGAACCTGACTCAGATCCTGGGTGTAGTGGATCTTCCCGGACGCATCGGTCCACTGGTAGATCTCCGCCGTCGCGGACGCGGCGAAGAGAGCGCACAACGCGCCCACCGCGATGCCCTGGAGCCCCGGGATCCCCATGCCTGGTCAATCGGCGGGTCGGATTCCACCCTTTAAGTAGATCCTACGAGAAGTGGCCATCGGAGCCCGGTTCTGCAGGGGAATTGCCGTCTCTCTGCGCGTCGAAGAAGCGCCGGATGGCAGCGGCGTCGGCGGCGCTCACGCCGGGTACGGCGCGCAGCGCCGGCTCCTCCGCCTCGCGCACGCCGCGCAGCGAGCCCAGGTGCCGAAGCAGCGCCCGCCGCTTGGCGGGTCCGATCCCCGGAAGCTCCTCCAGGATGGAGATCAGACCCATCTTGCTGCGCAGGTCACGCTGGAACTCGATGGCGAAGCGGTGGGACTCGTCGCGCACGCGCTGGAGCAGCAGCAGGGCCTTCGAGCTCGGCAGCAGGCGCACCGGGTTGGTGCGCCCCACCAGGAAGACGCGCTCCGCCTTGAGCCCGCCCCCGCGACGCACGCGCGGCGACGGACTCTCGTCGTCGCGCTGCTTGGCCAGACCCAGGGCATCAACATGCAGCCCGGCGTCGGCCAGCGCCGCACTGACCACGCCGAGCTGGCCACGGCCGCCGTCCACCATCAGCAGATCCGGTAGGGGCTCCGCGTCCACCCTGGCCAGACGCCGGCGCATCACCTCGCGCAGGCAGTCGTAGTCGTCACCCCCGGTCGCCTCGCGGATGCGGTACTTGCGGTAGCCCTTCTTGGCCGGACGCCCGTCTTCGAAGACCACGCGGCTGGCCACCGCCAGGCTTCCACCCAGGTTCGACACGTCGTAGCACTCGATGCGCCGCGGGACATGCTCCAGACGGCAGCGCTTCTGGATCTCGGCCAGCGCCTCCTCGATGCTGTCCCGCGCTTCGAGACGCTGGGCAAGGCACAGCTCGGCGTTGCGCACCGCCATCTGCACCAGCTCGCGCAGCGCGCCGCGCTGGGGGGCGCGGATCTCCACCTTGCGCTCGGCGCCCTCGCGCAGCAGCCCCGCCAGCGCGCCGTCGTCATCGAAGGGCGCGGAGGTGAGCACCTCGCCGGGCACGCGCCGGCCCTCCGCCGCGCCGTAGTACTGGCCGAGGAAGGAGCCGATCACCTCACCGTCGTCGATGCGCACATCGGAGAAGGCGTAGTCGGTCGCCCCGACCACCCTGCCCTCGCGTACGTGGAGCACCTGCACCTCGACCTCGCCGCCGCGCCGGGCCAGGCCGAAGACGTCCCGGTCGACCGGGCGCTTGGCCACGATCTGCTGGCGCTCGACCGTGCGCTCCACCGCGGCGATGCGGTCGCGCAGTCGCGCCGCCTCCTCGAAGCGCTCGGCCGCGGCCGCCCGCTCCATGCGCTCCGCGAGCTCCGCCACCAGCACCTTCGAGCGGCCGCCCAGGAAGAGGCGCGTGCCCCGCACCAGCCCCTCATAGCTGGCGGCGTCGGTCAGGTCGCAGCACGGCGCCACACAGCGCTTCATCTCGAACTCGATGCAGGGCCTGCCGCGCCGCCGGTAGTCGTTGAAGACGGCGTCGCTGCACGAGCGCAAGGGGAAGATCCGGCGCAGGTTCGAGAGCGCCTCCTTCAGGGCCACGCTCGAGGTGTACGGGCCGAAGTAGCGGGCGCCGTCCTGGCGGAACCTGCGCACCATGGTGAGCCGCGGCCACGTCTCCCGCTCGTCCAGGCGCAGGGCCAGGTACTGCTTGTCGTCCCGCAGGCGAACGTTGAAGGTGGGCTTGTGCTGCTTGATGAGCTCGTTCTCGAGCAGCAGCGCATCCTTCACGGTGGGCGTGATCAGGACGTCCACGTCCGTCACCCGCTCCATCAGCGCCGGGATGCGGATGCGACCGTCGCCGCCGCTCACGTACTGACGGACCCGCTGGCGCAGGTTCTGGGCCTTGCCCACGTAGAGCACCGTGCCCCGGCGGCTCTTGAACAGGTAGACGCCCGATCCGGTGGGCAGCGACTCGACTCGTTCGTCGAGGTCCATCTCAGCCGACCCGCAGGCGCTCTTCCTCGAGGGCCGCGATCCGATCGCGCAGCTCGGCAGCGCGCTCGAAGTCGAGGGCCTCGGCCGCCTCGCGCATCTCCCGGCGCATGCCGTCGATCAGCTCCGGAAGCTCGTGGGCGGGAATCGCCTCCTCGTCGCGCTCCTTCTGGACGCGCGCCGTCAGGTAATCGGCTTCCCAGATCGAATCGCGCAGGCTCGTGATCCGTTTCTGCACCGTGGTCGGCGTGATGCCGTGCTCGCGGTTGTAGGCCGCCTGGGTCTCGCGGCGGCGTCCGGTCTCGGCCAGGGTCTCGCGAATCGAGTTTGTCTCCCGGTCGGCGTAGAGGATCACGGCGCCGTTCACGTTCCGGGCCGCCCGGCCGATCGTCTGGATCAGCGACCGGGTCGAGCGCAGGAAGCCCTCCTTGTCCGCGTCGAGGATCGCGACCAGGGATACCTCGGGAATA
>JAPUKG010000433.1 GCA_027295775.1 Pseudomonadota bacterium | reverse complement strand
CAGGGAATCTCGCTGAAGTCGGTCATCGTGCGCTCCTTTGATGTGGAGGTTGGTAGGGGACCTGGGGTGGCACGTCGGGGCCCGCCGTCTGTCGGCGGACCCCGGCCGAGCCGTCGCTAGGGCGTGACGTCTTCCCAGATGCTCCTCGAAGTGACGCGGCTGATCCCCGCCTTCTGGATGTCGGAAACCATCTTCTTCCATTGCTCCGAGCCCGCCGTCTTCGCCTGGTTCGCCGCGAGCGCAGCCAGGCTCTCGGCTTCGATGATGATGGCCACGGTGCCGGTGCTGTCCCCCGAGAAGGTGGCCCGCAGCACCTGGAAGGGCGGCAGCCCGAGATCCTTCGCGATGCCCTGGGCACGCTTCACGTACCCCATGTACGCCTCCATGTTCTGGGGCGCGACGTCCACGACGATGACCTGGCTCACCGCGGGGCCCTCGTGGTGATCGGCCAGGGCGGCGGTCGGTGCGGTGATCCAACCAGCTACTGCGAGAGAGAGGGCCAGGGCCCATCCGATTCGATGCTTCACGGTCGCTCCTTTTGTCCACCCCCACGACGGCATGCTACGGCGTTTCTCGGCCCGGCGAGCCGGGAACTTCGTTCACGCCAGACGCTACGCTCCCCGGAGCGGGGGCTTTCGACCATGGCGGATGAAGACGGGCGCCGAGGCGTCGAGATCCCGACCGAGGAGCTGCGGCCCGAGGTGCTGCGCGGCCTGGTCGAAGAGTTCGTGACACGGGACGGAACCGACTACGGCGCGGTGGAGCGGAGCCTGGAGGAGAAGATCGAGGCCGCCCTCGCCCAGCTCCGCTCGGGCGAGGCGCGGGTGGTGTTCGATCCCGAGTCCGAGAGTGCGAACATCGTCCTGGCGCGCGATCTGGCGAAGCCCTGACCCAGGGCAACCGGGGTATCCTCGATCGCGAGGGGGATCGGATGGAGCTCCTCGCTTCCATCTTCGACTGGATCGGCACGAACGAGGCGGTGCTCTCGGGCATTGCGGCGACGATCGTCATCGTGGGCGTGCTCTTTACGCCCGTGGGCAAGGGCCTGCGCGCCCTCTTCCGGAAATCCGAGCTGTCCGGGAGCGGCGCTGCGGACAGGGGGATCGTGTCGGAGGACCCTCCCCTCGTCGTCGACCGCCCATCGATCGCGGTGCTGCCCTTTGTCAACCTCTCGGGCGATCCGGCGCACGAATACCTGGCCGACGGTTTCACCGAGGACATCATCACCGGGCTCTCACGCGTAAAGCAGTTCTTCGTGATCGCGCGCAACTCGACCTTCACCTACAAGGGCAAGGCCGTGGACGTGCAGCAGGTCTCGAGGGAGCTCGGCGTTCGCTACGTGCTCGAGGGCAGCGTGCGCATGGCGGGCGACCGGGTGCGTGTGACAGCGCAGCTGATCGACGCCACGACGCGTGCCCACGCCTGGGCCGAGCGCTTCGACCGCAAGCTCGAAGGGATCCTCGAGCTGGACGACGAGGTGACGGAGGCCATCGTGGCGGCGCTCCACCCCGCGCTGCGCGGTGCCGAGGCCGAGCGCGCGCGGCGCGCGAGCCCGGGGGACCTGAATGCCTGGGCACTCGTGAACCGCGCGTGGGTGGCGGTGCAGAGCGATCTCGGCAACGTCGAGACGGCCCGGGCCGCAATCGAGGCCTGCGAGGAGGCGCTGGCGATCGATTCGGACTACGCCTTCGCGTACGCCGTGCTCGCCCACGCGCGCTCGTTGCTCGCCCACGAGCACGAGGCCACTCCCGAGGCGGCCCTCGAGGCGCTCCGCCGGGCGCTCCAGCTGGCTCCGGATGACCCGACCGTGCATCACTGTCACGCCGCAGTGCTCGGCAACCTGGGCCGGACCGAGGACGGGATTCGCGCCTGGACGCGTGCCCTCGAGCTGGATCCGAACAGCGCCGGCGCTCGCGCGGGGCTCGGCATCGCTCAGATCTACTGGAAGCAGCCCGAGCAGGCCCTCGGAAACATCGACGCCGCACTGCGCCTGTCGCCGCGCGATCCGCTCACCTATCACTGGCTCGGAAGTCGCGCGCTCGCGTGCGCCGTGCTCGGCCGCTGGGAGGAGGCCCTCGCTTCCGCGCGCGAGTCCGTCGAACGCACGCCCTCGCGCATCGGCTACGCGGTGCTCGCCGCCGCCCTCGCTCAGACGGGCCGAGTCGAGCAAGCGCACGAGGCCTACGCGGAGCTCGAGCGACGCATCCCGAACCTCGATCTCGAGGCCTTCGGGCGGCTCGCGGAAACGGTGGCTCCCGATGCCGAGAGCGCGCGGGCGATAGCGGATGCAGTACGCCGGGCGGCCGGGGCTGACCGTTCCACGCGGGCGCAGCCAGCAGAGTAGGAAGCGGCTCGGGGGGCCGCTGAGGAGCTCCTGATTGGCGATGGGCGCTACCCTCGCGCCATGGCGGAGAGCACGATCTCGCACCGGTCGGACGTGGGCTGGCTCCAGGCGCTCGAGTCCCGTCCCGGCGGCTTTCTCTGGCTGGGCCTCGCCCTGGCGGCGCTGGTCCTCACCGGGATGTTCCTCTGGTGGCAGGCGTTCGGATTCTGGGCCACGGTCTTCGACTCCCGGGAGCCACTCGGGATCTCGTTCGACGGGCGTAATCACCTCACGATGGCGCTGCTGCTGGCCTTCGTGTTCAGCGCCTCGCGTTGGGCCCGGCACGAGGCGGTGCGAAGCCTCCGAAGCCTCGAGCGGACCTCGACCCTGTCCGCCGAGATCTTTGCCGTGCAGGTCCGGCGTGCCGCCGCGCCGTCGCTCGCGGCGCGTGCCGTCTCGATTGCGGGAGGGACCCTTCTGGGGGTCGTGATCATCGCGTTGACATCGAATCAGCCCGGGATCTATCTCCGCCTTGCTCCGTGGGACGCCCACCACGTCTGGGCGATCGCCAACAACGTGGTGGTCTTCACGATCATGTTCCAGGCTGGCTTCGTCACAGCGGCGGGGTGGAAGGCGCTCGACCAGGTCTCGCGCTCGCTTCCCCAGATCGACCTCCTCGATCGCGAGGGGATGGAACAGATCGGCCGATTCGGCCTTCCGGGCGCCGTTCTGTGGCTGGTTGGGAGCTCTATCGCATCGTTCTTGGCCTGGGGCATGGAGAATGTCTGGCCGCTGGTCTGGATTCTCAGCGCGACGCTGGGTCTCGCGACCTTCTCCCTGCTGCGGCCCGCACAGATCGTCCACCGCAGGCTGGGCGCCGCCAAGCGGGCGGAGCTCGGGCGGGTGCGCGAGCGGATCGCCGCGGCCAGGGAGACAACGCTCTCGCTGGACAGACGCGCGGCCGACGAGGCGCCGCTCCTTGCGAGCCTGCTCGCCTATGAGCTGCGCATCGAGTCGGTCCGCGAGTGGCCATTCGACACGCCGACGCTGGTGCGATTCGGCGCCCTGGCGTTGCTCGCAGTGGGGTCCTGGCTGGGCGGGGCCGTGGTCGAGCGCGCGTTGGGTGCAATCCTCGAGTGAGACGCCCGCGGAGACCCCCGCCTCCCGCGCTAGTTTTCGAGTGTGCCCGTGGCTCACGGTCCATTGAATCGGAGGGTTCGTTCGTGAAGAAGTACCGAGTCGTCCAGTGGGCCACGGGCGTGGTGGGAAGCGCTGCGCTCCGAGGGATCCTCCGGCACCCGAAGCTGGAGCTGGTCGGGGTCAAGGTGTACAGCGAGGCCAAGGAGGGGCTCGATGCCGGTGACATCATCGGCACGGACCGGACCAGGGTCCGCGCGACGCGGGATGTCGACGCCATCATGGCCCTGAACGCCGTGCCCCTGGTCTGTGACGCCGAGAACCCGGGCCTCAAGACCTTCCTGGATCTGCCCATGATCACGGGCTGCATGGGAAGTCACACAACGGCTCGTTGACGTTCGAGCCCATGCGTTTCGCCTCCGAGAACGACCTCCGCGCCCTGGGCGATCAGATCTTCTGGAACGAGCTGATCTTCCTGTGCGCCGGAGCCGCCGTGCTGGCCCTGCTGGCGGGGGCGGGCCTGCTGCTCTTCCGGAAGGTCTGGGTGAGGCCCTCCCCCGTGCGCGGAGTCGCGGCGCGGGTCGGGCTCGCGGGCCTCTCTCTGGGCCTCTCCCTGCTCCTGCTCGACGCCGGCTTCTACGCCCTCTTCGTCGAGTCGGATGGCCAGGTCGCCACCCTGGCGGGCAAGCGCTGGTTCGCCGAGCACTGGCATCCCCTGAACGAACGGGGCTACCGGGATGCCCCGCTCGCGCGCCTCGAAGGGCACCGCATCGTGGCGGTGCTGGGCGACTCGTTCGCCGCCGGACACGGCGTGGACGACGTGCGCGAGCGATTCTCGAACCGGCTGGAGGCGCGGCTGGGCGGCGAGTGGGCGGTGGCCACCCTGGCCCAGCCCGGCTGGGACACGCGCCGCCAGCTCGCGGCGCTGCGCCGCTTCTCCCACACGCCCGAGGTGGTCGTCCTGTCCTACCTGCCGAATGACGTGGAGCAGGTGGCGCGCGAGCACGGCTTCCCGTTCCGGCTGAAGCAGGGCGACGCCTCGCCACCGTGGCCCCTCGTCACCCGCCACTCCTACCTGTGGAACTACGTGGCCCTGCGCCTGATGCGGCAGCGCAGCAGCCCGCAGGAGGTGCGGGCCTTCGTGGACTATCTCCACGCCGCCTTTAGCCACCCCGAGATCGCCGCAGACCACCGCCGCGATCTCGAGAGGCTGGCCGCCCTCACCCGCGAGCGCGGTGCCGAGCTCTTGGTGCTGCTCTGGCCGATGCACCACCCGGAGTCGTCCCAGCCCCTCACGGGCCAGGTGGCCCGCTGGATGGAGGGCCAGGGCGCGCGGGTCCTCGACCTCGCGCTGCACTTCGACGGACGGGAGGCCCGGGAGCTCGCCGCCAGCCCGATGGACGCCCATCCGAGTGCCGAGGTCCACGCCGAGGTAGCGGAGCTGCTGGCGGCCTCACTCTGCACACTCCTCGCCGAACGGGATCGCGCACCTGCGCCCGGCTGCGAAGCGGCGCAGGGCCTGTAGAACGGGACGACGCCTACCCCTTCAGAAGCTCGGGGTTCCGAGCCTCCACGAGCCGACGAATCCCGTCCTTCCAGTGAACCTTGGACGGACCCACCTTCGATTGCAGCAGCGAGGTGTCCAGGAGCAGGGGCTCGAGCGCGGTCTCGCTCTCCTCGAAGCGCGGCTCGAGCCCGGTCAGCTCG
>JAPUKG010000432.1 GCA_027295775.1 Pseudomonadota bacterium | reverse complement strand
GTCCCTACCGAGAACCTCGTCTGCTAGCTGTGCCTACCGAAAACCTTGTAGGCCACTCCCAGCCCGGCCTCGAGGCGACCTCGGCCAGGAACGCACAATCGATTCTGGACCACTCACAACGGTCCCGTCCTAGTCTTGACCGGTCATAACCCGCGGTCACGAACCCGGCCTGTTCTGCCGACTCCGACCGATGAACTGCGGACGCCATCCACGAGTACCTCACTGAACCAAGCGATCAGCGCCGGTCTACGGCCGGCGCACTTATCGGACACGACGGGCCTTCGCCGGATCCACGAAGCGCTCGACTACGAGTTACCGCCGCCTGCGCCACCGCCACCGCCACGACGCCGACGACGACGGCGTCTCTTCTTGCCGCTCTGCCCGGAAGCAGCTTGGCCCTGGCCACCACCGCCAGAGCCTCCGCCACCAGCGTTCGGACGACCGCCACGTTCGCCGCCGCCTTGACCAGCACCTGCGCCAGTTCCACCGCCGCCACCGCGTCTCCGACGTCGGCGTCGCTTCTTGCCCGAAGGCGCAGCGCCACCCGCGCTGGCACCCCCACCCTCGCCACCGCCACCTCGCCTGGACTTCGCACCAGACTTCGCACCAGACGTCGCACTCGACTTCGCCCGACTCTTGCGACCGCCCTGACCCTTGCCCCTTCGTCCGCGGCGCTTGCGCCCGCCGCGCCTGCTACGGCGCGACGATGGTGCTGCGTCGCTGGCCGGCAAGGTCGATTCGACCATCGATTCGGCCATGGCGATCAAGGACTGCTCGGACTCCGGCTCCGGCAATCGCGCCGAGGCCGGCACCTCTTCCTCTCCGCCCCAGGCGATCTCGAGGGCATCTCCGCTCGCCGCACGGTAGAGCGGGACCATGGCCTTCAGCAGCGCCAGCGGCTGCGGCCACGACCGCGGTGCGCCTAGCGCACGAATCGTCCCAACCGTGACGTCGGCGGTGGCGATGTGGAACCCGATCGTGGCGAGATCCTCACCCGCGACCGTGTAGTCCTCCGGCCGCGGCTGCACCCAGGCCTCCTCGTCGGCGAGCACGTCGGCGCCGGCGCGGTCGTTCGACGCGCTGGCGCCACGAATCTCCCGCAGCTCGGAGAGCACGTCCTCGCGGCCCCGACCTCGCAACTCGAACAGCAGGAACGGATCGCGGTCGAAAGCCTCGGCGAGCACGAACTGAGCCGCGGCGACGTGTGAGCAGGGGGTGTACGGCTGCTCACAGGAACAGACGAATTCGACCTCGCGACGCCGGCGCGGGAACAGCGACGCCCGACTCTGCGCGAACACCCGCTCGATGTCTCGCGGCATCTCGCCGGAGAGGAGCCTCGCCGCGTAGAGCGCCTTGCTCGCGAGGCGCCGCAGAATCCGGCGCCACGTCCCCTGGTCCAGGATGCGCACGCGTATCTGCAACTGGTACGACACGTCGCCCTCGCCGGGCACGACCGCCTCGATGTTCCCCGGCGTGATCTTCAGGTCGTGAATGCCCTCCGCCGCGCCGCGCGCGTTCGTCAAGCTACGCGACCAGTCGCGCCCGAACCGACGGAGTGACTGGATCCACCGCGAGCCCCACCAGGTCTGCGAGAGGGCTGGTCCGCGTGAGTTGCTCATGCGTCCTCCTCCTCGACAGCGTTGTCCGACAACTCGACCAGGGAATGCAACTGGTCGTCGTCGAGCTGGGTCAGCCAGGCCTCACCGTCGCCGTAGGCGAGGTTGGCCAGCCCCTTCTTCTGCTCGAGCATGACCGCGATCTTCTCCTCCAGGGTGCCCAGCGAAACGAGGCGGTGGACGTAGACCGTCCGGGTTTGGCCGATGCGATGCGCACGATCCGTCGCCTGTGACTCGACCGCGGGGTTCCACCAGTGATCGTAGTGGAACACGTGTGAGGCCCGCGTGAGGTTGAGCCCCGTGCCGCCGGCCTTGAGCGAGAGCAGGAAGACCGGCGGCGCGTCGGCATCCTCCTGGAATCGCTGCACCATCGCGTCCCGCGTCCTCGCGGGGACACCACCGTGGAGGAACGGCACCTCGAAGCCGAAGGTCGACTGCAGGTGCTTGACCAGCAGCTTGCCCATCTCGACGTACTGGGTGAAGAGGAGCACGCGATCGCCTGCGTCGACGACCTCCTCCAGCATCTCACCGAGTCGCGCGAGCTTGCCCGACTGCGCGGCGCGGACCGTCGCCTTCTTGAGGAAGTGCGAGGGGTGATTGCAGATCTGCTTGAGAGCGGTCAACAGAGCCAACACCTTGCCGGCGCGCTCGATCCCGGTCTGACCCTTGATGTCCTTCCAGGTGTCCTTGATCGCCTTGCGGTAGAGCTTGATCTGCGCGCTCGAGAGACTGCAGGCCACGGTCGCTTCCACCTTGTCCGGCAGGTCCGGGGCCACGTCGGGATCGGACTTCAAGCGTCGCAGTACGAAGGGCTCGACCAGTCGACGCAGCCGTGTCGCGACATGGGGATCACGGAAACGCTCGATCGGCCGGGCGACCGCGCGGCGAAACTCGGCGAGCGGCCCGAGCAGGCCGCGGTTGCAC
>JAPUKG010000431.1 GCA_027295775.1 Pseudomonadota bacterium | reverse complement strand
GACGACCCACCAGATGCTGGGCGCCGCGGCGACCGCGAAGAGCCAGAGCGAGACCCAGAAGCTGATCTCGCCGAAGTAGTTCGGGTGTCGCGAGAGTCGCCGGCGCCCACACGGAGCAGAGCGTCTCGAAATCTCTAGCCGCTCGGGGCGAGCCGTGTCTCAACCGAGCGATCCCTCTGCGGCTCCATGGAAACCGGACTGATGAGGTGTCGGCGACCCCGAGGGCAGGACGGGTGATCCCTCCGCCGCTTTTCGATTGACTCCCTCGATGCACCTGTTTGAGAATGACACGCTGGCAAGCACGGACCCGAGGCTTCATGCCTCACGAACCGACTCCAGATGAGGCAACCCAGAAGATCTGGACCGATCGCCGGAATCTGGAGACAACCTGAGACTGGAGTGTACACGTGAAATCAGCTCTTCGACTCTGTGGAATCTTGCTCTGCTCGTTTGCGTTTGCGAGTGGCTCTTCGGCGCTCGTTGTCGCTCTCAGCAACGACGACGGCTGGGACGCCCCCGGGATCCAGGCCATGAGAGTGGCACTGGAGGCCGCAGGCCACACCGTTACCCTGGCGGGGCCCCTCGACGAGCAGAGCGGCAGCAGCGCCGCTGGGAACTTCGTCAGCAATCTCGTGATCAAGAAGGAGTCGGCCAACGAGTACTCCGTGGCGATCGCCGGTGGCACCGAGGGTGCGGAGCCGGCCACCAGCGCGCTGATCGCGATCGGCATCGCCAGGGACGCGAACGGCGGCGTCGCTCCCGACCTGCTGGTCTCGGGCATCAACTCGGGCGCGAACATCGGCGCTGCCACCCAGCTCTCGGGCACCGTGGGCGGCACCATCGTCGCGATCGCGAATGGCCTCAACGGCTCGCTCCCCGCGATCGGGATCAGCACCGATGAGCCGTGCGACGAGGACGATCCGCCGGGCGGGGACCTTCCCGCTTGTGTGGCGGCGAACGCGGCGCACTACGCAGACGTGGCCGGCTTCCTGGCCGGCTTCATCGCATACCTGGAGACCAAGCCCGGCTTCCTGGCGGCCGAGTCTGGCCTGCTGCCCAAAGGCGTTGCGCTCAACGTCAACTATCCGCCGCTGCCGCCCGGGAGCATTCAGGGGGTCAGCCTCAATATCCAGGGCCGCACCCTCGTACTCGGCGGTGTTCCGCTCAACATCGACTTCCGCTGCTTCGCATGCGCGCTCATTCCGGTCGGCGCGACTTCGCCGGGCGGGATCGGCGGGGCGGGCTTCGACCCCACGCCGGATGTCGCGGGCTCCGATTCGGCGGACTTCGGCGCAGGCTTCATCACCGTGGTTCCGATCGAGGCGGACTACACCGCCAGCGAGGGCGTTCTCGACGGATTCGAATCCGTGATCGAGGATCTCAACGATGACTGATTGATCGGGAGCGCGAGGATGTCTCCGCTGCCCAGGTGCTGATCGGGGCCGCGAGGATGCCATCTGGGGCCGCGCCCACTGGGGCGCGGCCCTTTTCCGGCCGTCGGGTAGAGCGGTATCAGCGACCTCGCGAGGGGGTGCGCGCCGCGAGAAGCACGGCCACGAACAGAAGCGCAGTCCGCCGGGCGGAGCGAGCAGTGCGCCGAGGCCCGGATCGCCGTCGTGCACGTAGACGCCGCCGAGGAAGAAGCCGCCCGGAAGCAAGATCGAGGCTCCGATCAGGCAGCGCGACGCCAGCTCGAGCTCAAGCTCGACCGGCTGGCCAGGAGCGTCCGCCACCTCACCGAGCTGGGCGCCGAGCTCGAGGCCCTTGGCGTCGCTCTGGTCGTCCTCGACCAGGACATCAACACCGCGACTCCCGCCGGTCGGCTTCTCTTCAACGTCCTCGGCTCCATTGCCGAGTTCGAGCGCGACCTGATCCGGGAGCGCGTCAGCGCGGGCATGGCGGCTGCCAAGAAGCGTGGCGTTCCGCTGGGGAGGCCCGTTGTGCTCGATGCGAAGAGGATCGCGCGAGCCAGGCGCCTCCGGGGCTCCGGGCACTCGGTACGGGCGATCGCGACGAAGCTCGGCGTGGGGTCCAGCACGGTGCAGCGGGTCACGAGGTCCGTGCCCGACTCGAAGCCCACGGATGCTGGGCGCCGCTTTGGCGCGTCGAGAATCCAGCTTCCGGTATCGACCCGGAGCGCAAGGCGCCCTTCGCGGAAGGTCACTCGATGACCGGCATGGGCTCGAGCGACGCCGAGAAGAAGTATTGGCTTCCGGTGGCATAGCCCGACGCAGCACCAGACGAAGGAGAGCATGATGGGAAACACGGCTTTGATCGACGGGTAAGTCGAACAAGCGGGTGATCAACGTCCGATGATGAACGTCGGCGCCGCGAAGTCGAAGCCGTCGGCTGAGGGGCGGAACGGCATGTTCGTGGTGAACGAGCCACGGGCCGCCCCTGTAGGACCCCTTCCAGGAAGACCGATCCTCTGTTGACGCTGCCAGCCGCCGTGGCGTAGGGTGGGAGGCTCGCCGTTGAGGAGCCCGCGCGCGTAGGCGAGGTCAGCCAACGCGTCCCAAGGTACGGGGGGGTTCCCCAGCAGTGGCTGCGGAGGATCCCATGCCGTCTCGTCGGAGCGCCGCCCCTCTCGGAAACCGTCTCAACATCGTCGTCCTGCTGGCTCTCGGCGTAGTGCTCGTGGCGCCTGGGCTTGCGTCTGCGGACGGGAACGAATGGTCGATCGAGATCCTCTCGGGCGCTCCCGATCAGGTGAGTGGCGGTGACGCACTGGTCCAGGTGGGATTCCCCGGCAAGGACATCAAGGTGGACGCCGTCCTGCTCCTGAACGGCGAGGACGTCACGGGCTCCATCGCGCCCGACGGCGAAGATCTCGTGGGCGTGGTCGAGGGGTTCACCCTCGGCGACAACCTGCTCCAGCTCAAGCCCAGCGCAGCCTCTGCTGTGGTGATGGCCGAGCTCGTCGCCCGCAATCACCCGGACAGCGGACCGATCTTCTCCGGTCCCCAGCAGCAGCCCTTCGTCTGCACGACGGCGCGCGCCGATCTCGGGCAGCCGCTCGTCGACAATCAGGACGAGATCGGCATCCCGGTCGCGCAGGAGGACGAGAACGGTAACTACCCGAGTGACGGGCGCGGCTATCCGACCGCCGGGGCCGAGATCGTGGGCTGGAGCCAGGACTGCGCCGGCGAGACGCGGCTCGACTACCTGTACCGCACGACGGGTGGGAGCTTCCAGCCGCTCGCCGGCCCGGGCGGTCCACTCCCGTCGGATATCGCGATGACCACGACGCTCGACGGGCAGACCGTCCCCTACATCGTGCGCTGGGAGCGCGGCACCAACAATCGCTTCATCTACAGCGTCGCCATGCTCGCGCCGACCAGCGAGACCGACCCCTCCGTGCCGGACGACTCGCTCTGGAACGGGCGTCTCGTCTTCAGCCTCCAGGGCGGCGTGGCGATCGGCCGCACGCAGGGCAGTACCAGCACGAGTGCAAGGCTTCCGGACGCCCAGCTCCGGCTCGGCTACGCGGTGGTGAACTCCACCGGCCTGCGCACCAACACGCACTACAACCTGCAGCTCGGCGGCGAGACGGCGCTGATGCTGAAGGAGCACTTCATCGAAGACCATGGGGTGCCGCTCTACACGGTGGGCGTCGGCGGCTCCGGTGGCGCCATCCAGCAGTACGTCTACGCGCAGAACCACCCGGGCCTGATCGACGCCGCCGTTCCCATCTACTCCTACTCCGACATGATAACCCAGACGATCCACGTCGGTGACTGCGAGCTGCTCGAGTACTACTTCGACGCGACGGATCGCTTCAACCCGAAGTGGCAGGACGTGCTGAATCGCCGTGCCATCGAGGGTTTGAACGCGAGCCGCAGCCCCATCAACATGAGCAGCGGTGAGGAGGGGCAGTGGAACCTGCTCTACTTCCTGTACTCGCTGCTGGGATTCAGCGCCCCCGTGCCCGAATCCCCGCCGACGCCGGCCATCACCGAATGTCGCCGGGCGGGGGTCGGCCTCCCCCCGCGCGAGGTCAACCCGACCAACGAGGACGTCTCCGACCTGGACAAGCTCGCCCAGGGTACGGCCGGCGTGGAGTGGACCCACGCAGGCGATCTCGTGAACATCTACGGCGTCGACGAGACCGGCTTCGCGCGCACTCCGTGGGGCAACGCTGGCGTCCAGTACGGCCTCCAGGCGCTCACCGGTGGCATGATCACGCCCGCCGAGTTCCTCGACCTGAACGCCCAGGTGGGCAGCTGGAAGCCGAGCGAGGACACCGCGCCCGAGGGATTTCCCTTCGTCGGGGGCTTCGACCCGTTCAACTTCGACCCCTGGAGCGCGCGCAACATCAACTTGAGCCCCGACGGAGGCGTCACCCCGGCGCCGCGCAGGAGTGGAGACCTGGCGGCGATCAACGCGGCCTACGACAGCGGCATGCGCTTCGACGGAGACATCGACATCCCCGTGATCGACTGGCGGCACTACCTCGAGGAGGAGCTGGACATGCACCACAGCCACCAGTCCTTCGCCACGCGCCGTCGCTTCGAGCTCGGGCGCGGCAACGCCGACAACCAGGTGATCTGGTTCGTCGACGCGCGGCCCTTCGCAGCCTTCGACCCGACGCCCGAAGCCTTCGAGGTGATCGACGAGTGGATGGCCAACCTGCGCGCGAACCCGGAGCTGGGCGTGGCGGGCAACCGTCCGCCGGGCGCCGTCGACCGCTGCCTCGCGACCGACGGCACGGAGATCGCGGCCGGCGACGACGTTTGGAACGGTATCCTCGATACGAACCCGGCGGGCACGTGCACCCAGCAGTTCCAGATCCACCGCACCACTCGCATCGTGGCGGGGGGTCCGATCGAGGGCGGCATCTTCCAATGCGGGTTCAAGAGCGTCGACCAGGCCATCTCGGACGGTGACTACGGCCCGTGGTCGCCGACTGCCGCCGAGCGGGCGCGCCTGACGGAGATCTTCCCGGCCGGAGTGTGCGACTGGAGCCAGCCTGACGCAGGCCGCCCGGCGCCCTGAGCCCGAGCCTCCATGGAGTACGCCCACCCCGAATCCCTGGTGAGCCCGTCCTGGCTCGCAAAACGCATCGGAGAGCCGGCTCTACGGGTCGTGGACGTTCGCTTCGAGATCCGTCCCGGCCCCGAGGGACGCCTCGAAGCGAAAGCGGGACGCACCGAATACGACGACGCCCACATCCCGGGTGCGGTGTTCGTGGACCTTGATGGGAGACCTCGCCCATCCCGACACGCCGCTCGAGATCCTGTCGCCCGAGCGCTTCGAGGCGCTGATTCCTGCGACCAGGAGAAGGCCGTCTACTGTTTCAGCCAGTAGACGTTGGAGTCTCTTCGTCACTGCCATTTCACTGCATCCCCCGAGCTGGCGGTCTTCCTCATTCCCACGCCAGCGCCACGGCGCCACGCCCAGTCCGTTCGCCGGGCGTTCGCACCCCGCCGGGCCGGAGCCGCAGCGTTGCGATGGTGCGCGTCTACACGCGCCGGGCCGACGCCTTCGCCGGCCATGCTGGGAGGGGCTGCTCTAGTTCGATTGCCGAGGCCTCGCGGCCAGCACCACGAGTGTTGAAGCCGAGAGCCAGCTCAGGGCTGCCGTATCCTCGGCACCGTCGGGTAGCACGAGCGAGGATCGCCCAGCCCTGGGGCCCGCGAAAGTCGTTGACACAAGGGCGTGCAGGCAACAAGAATGAGGGGATGCGGCATCCGGACGGCCTGCACCGCTTCGAGGGGACCGTCAACCAATACACGGGCGACGGGATCATGGCGCTTTACGGTTTACCCTTCCTTATTGCCACGACCGAAGTGGCCGCAAGGGAACAGCCCGCCGAGGACGCGGTCCCCAGAGGGGGGC
>JAPUKG010000430.1 GCA_027295775.1 Pseudomonadota bacterium | reverse complement strand
TTCGTGGAGCAGGTGCTCCCCGGCGCCGTGCTTCGCGGCCTCGGCGAGGAGGAGATGGCGGTCTACCGGCGGCCCTACACCGAAGCCGGCGAAGACCGGCGCCCCACCCTCACCTGGCCGCGGCAGATCCCCGTCGAGGGGGAGCCGGCGGACGTGGTCGAGATCGTCACCCAGTACGGGCAGTGGCTGGCGGGCTCGACGGTCCCGAAGCTCTTCGTCGACGCCGACCCCGGCGCGATCCTGCGCGGCGACGCCCGCGAGTTCTGCCAGAGCTGGCCCAACCAGCGCGCGGTGACGGTCAAGGGCACCCACTTCGTCCAGGAGGACTCGCCCGACGAGATCGGCCGCGCCATCGCGGAGTGGCTCGCGACCCTGTAGTCAGACGCCTCCGCAGGGACTCTCGGGGAGTTGCGCCTGGAGCTGGTGGCGGGCGCCCGCCGCCTCTTCAGCACTCGCGTAGGCTCGGTTGGCGAGCAGGCCAGAGCGGATCGGCTCGCCGATGCGCGCGCGCAGGAAGAGCCAGGAGCCGAAGAACACTTCGAGCGATCTTCCCGCCGATTCCCGCGACAGCGTCTCGAGTACGCGCGTGGCTTCCCGGGTGAGCTGCACGGCGACGGCGAAGGCGTCGTTCGGCGGTCCTGCCGGCAGGACGCTCACCGACGCGACATTGCCCTTGCAGAGCGCGAAACGGACCGCCGGCTCCTCGGCCCATGCCGAGCCCCCCAGCGCATGGAAGACGAGGAAGGTGCCGACCGTAAGGCCGGCAACGCGTTGCGGCTGCATCAGACTCACCCCCCGACCGAGGATAGCGGCTCGCCCGTGATGATCATGGCGAGCACGTCGTCCGGTGTGACCTCGCTGGTGGCGCACACATCCACCAGGCGCCCGTTCTTCATCACCGCCACCCGGTCCGAGAGGTCGAAGACACCGTGCAGGTCGTGGCTCACGAGGAAGATGCCCAGGCCCTCGCGCGCCAGCTGGCGGATGATCTCCACCACCATGGCCGTCTCCTCCGGACCCAGCGCCGCCGTGGGCTCGTCCATGATCAGGATGCGCGCGTTGAAGTGGAGGGCCCGCGCGATGGCCACGCTCTGGCGCTGGCCACCCGACAGGTTCCGCACCGGCGCGCGCAGGTCACCGAACGACGGGTTGAGCCGGCCGATCACCTGGGCCGCCGCCCGCTCCATGGCGTGGTCGTCGAGGGTTCCGAACGGCGTGCGCAGCTCGCGACCCAGGAAGAGATTGGCCGGCGTATCCAGGTTGTCGGCCAGGGCGAGATCCTGGTAGAGCGTCTCCACGCCGAGGCGCCGCGCGTCGCGCGGGTTGCGGATCTGCGCGATCTCGCCGGCGATGCGGATCTCGCCGCCGTCTGCGGGCTCCGCCCCGGAGAGCATCTTCACCAGGGTGGACTTGCCCGCACCGTTGTGGCCGAGCAGGCCGACCACCTCCCCGGCCCGGAGGTCGATGCTCACGTCCTCGACGGCGTGAACGCTGCCGAAGCGCTTGACCATCCGGCGCATCTCGACCAGCGGTGCGCTCACACGGCCCTCCAGCGGCTCGCTCACGCGGCCTCCCAGGAGCTCGCCGCGCGGCGCCGCGTGTACACCGCGTCGAGCCAGACAGCGGCGATCAACACCAGACCGATCACGACCTGGCGCACCGGACTCGAGACGCCGAGCAGCACCATGCCGGTCTCCAGGCTCTGCATGATCACCGCGCCCAGGATCGCACCGCCGATGCTGCCCGCGCCGCCGGAGAGCGACGTGCCCCCGATCACGGCGGCCGCGATCACGGCGAGCTCCGCCAGGGTGCCCATGGAGTTGGTGCCGGCGTTGAGCCGCGCGGTGGTCAGCACCGCCGCCACCGAGACGAGAATCCCCATCAGCACGAAGACCTGCAGGGTCAGCCGCCGGACGTCGATCCCGGCCAGCGCGGCCGCCTGGGGATTGCCGCCCATGGCGAACACGTAGCGGCCGAAGCGGGTGCGGCCCGCGATGCCGCTCATGCCCACAGCGACGGCGATGGCGATCAGGACCGGCACGGGGATGCCCCGCGCGATCTCCGTGCCCGGGCGAAGCGTCGAGTTCATGACGCCGACGAAGAGCGCGACGAGCCCGCACCCGAGCGCCAGCAGCGCGATCTCCACCGACAGCGGTCGGGGCGTGAAGCCGAGCCGCACGCGCCGCGCGCGCACCGCGAATCCGCGCGCCACCAGGCCGGCGGCCACCACACCACCCAGGGCCCAGCTCCAGGCGGCGCCGATCGAGCCGCGCAGGCCGCCGCCCAGCAGCTGGTAGCTCGGGTCGAGGGGCGCCACGGTTCGCCCGTCGGTGAGCAGGAAGGCGCCGCCCCGGAACATCAGCAGGCCGGCCAGGGTCACGACGAAGGCCGGCAGGCCCCGGTACGCCACCCAGTAGCCCTGCCAGGCGCCGATCGCCGCGCCGAGCGCGAGCCCGACGGCGATGCTCAGCGGCCAGTTCCAGGCCGCGTCGACGGGCAGGATCTCCACCTGCAGGGTCGCGATGGCCATGCCCACGAAGCCCAGCACAGACCCGACCGAGAGATCGATGTGCCGCGCCACGATGACGAGCACCATGCCCGTGGCCATCACCGCCACGACACTGCTCTGCACCGCCAGGTTGTACAGGTTGCGCGGGGTCAGGAAGACGCCGTCGCTCAGGCCGTGCAGGATCACCCAGATGGCGACCAGGGCGGCCGCCATGGCCAGGTTGCGCCTGCGATCTAACGACACGCAGCAGCCAGGTGGCGCCGGCGCTCTAGCGACACGCGGCGGGCAACGGCTCGGTCGCCCCTCGGCAGACGGCGCTGCGCTCGACCCAGCCGGACTCGATCACCAGCTCGAGCCGGTCGCGAGTGATCGGAACGGGCTCCAACAGGATCGCGTCGATGGGCGTCCCGCTCGGTCCGCCACGCCAGGTCGCAGCGCCCTCGATCTCGGCCGGCGGGACCCCGCGCGCCAGCGCGACCGCCGCGCGGGCGGCCGCGGCCCCGAGCACGCGCGCGTCCTTCCACACGCTCACGGTCTGCAGTCCGCGGGCCACGCGATTCAACGCCGCCCGGTCGCCATCCTGACCGGAGACGGGAATGCCCTCGAGTCCCTGGGCGGCGAGCGCCGCGACGACCCCGCTGGCCATCCCGTCGTTCGAGCACACCACCGCGTCGAGCTGGTTGTCGGTGGCGGTCAGGATCTGCTCCATGGTCCGCTGGGCGACCTCGGGCAGCCAGCCCTCGACGTACTGGTCACCGACCACCTCGATGTCGCCGGCGGCGATGGCCGCCGACAGCACGTCGAGCTGCCCGGCGTGCACGAAGTCCGTGTTGGGATCCGTCGGCGCGCCCTTGATGAAGACGTAGCGCCCAGTCGGGACCACTTTTTGAATCTCCCGGGCCTGAATGCGCCCCACCTCGCGGTTGTCAAAGGAGAGGTAGAGGACGCCCCGCCTCTCGATCAGCCGGTCGTAGGCAATGACAGGGATCCCCTCGGCGTCGGCGGCTGCGATGGCGGGCTGAACGGCCAGCGCGTCGTGAGCCACGATCACCAGCACCTCGGCGCCGCGGGTGATCAGGCTCTCGATGTCCGCGAGCTGCTTCTCCGTCGAGCTCTGGGCGTCGGCGCTCAGGTAGCGCGCTCCCTCTTCCTCGAGCCCGGCCACCAGGGCAGCCTCGTCGATCTTCCAGCGCTCCTCCTGGAAGTTCGACCAGCTCACACCGACGACGGGGCCGGCGGCGGAGGCCTCCCCGGCGAGCGCTAGACTGGCGAGCAGGGCCGGGGCGACGAGGCGCGCGAACCCGCCAGACCCAACCGAGCGGACGCGGCTTCCTCGTCCCATGAAAGACCAGGGTACATGGCCGAGACCTCGGTGCGCTTCGATCGCGCCGCAGACTACTACGACGAGACCCGGGGTCACCCGCCCGACGTCGAAGCTCGGCTCGGGGCGTTCCTGGCCGAGGCCGGCGGGCTCGATGCGTCGAGCCACGTGCTCGAGGTGGGCATCGGCACCGGGCGGATCTCCCTGCCCCTGGCCCGGGAGGTCGGCGCGGTCTTCGGTGTCGACCTGTCCCGGCCCATGCTCGACCGGCTGCGCGCCAAGCCCGGTGGCGGCGGGGTCCGGCTCGCCCAGAGCGACGCCACCCGGCTCCCCTTCCGCAGCGCGAGCTTCGACGCCGCCATTGGCGTGCACGTCTTCCACCTGATCGCCGGCTGGCGCGAGGCCCTGGACGAGGTCGCCCGAGTGCTCCGGCCAGGTGCCCCGCTGCTCCTGGCGGGTGACGGCCGGCGCCTGCCCGAGCTGTGGGATAAGTGGCTCGAGCGCCCCGAGGCGAAGACAGTGAAGGACGTCGGCGTCCCGCGCGAGCGGATCGACAGCTTCCTGGGCGACGCGGGCTGGCGCCGGGCAGGCGAGCGCCGCCGGCTCCGCTTCTCGCGGACGATCTCCCTGGGTGGCACCGTGGAGGAGCTGGAGAACCGGATCTGGTCCTCCACCTGGCAGATGGACGACGAGCAGCTGGCCGGGCTGGTCGACACCGCCCGAAAGCTCCTGCTCGATCAGTACGGAACGCTCGACCGCACCCTGGAGGTCGAGACGGAGTTCTGGGTCGAGACACACTGGCCGTCCGAAAGATAATTCGATACTACTCGAATTAGAAATCTATCAAATCAATATAAACTCGATGGAATCCAATAGTTTGGATCTTCTTTTGCGTGTCTTCAAGGCCATGGCTCACGAGAGTCGGCTCAAGATCCTGGGTCGTCTGGCCGGCCGGGAGTGCAGCGTCGAGGAGCTGGCCTTCGGACTGGGCCTCAAGGCACCGACCATCTCCCACCATCTGACCCGCCTGCGGGAGGCGGGCCTGGTGCGGATGCGTGCGGAGGGGAGCACGCACCACTACCGACTGGACGACCGCGCCCTGGCCTCGCTGCGCCGCGAGCTCCTGCGTCCCGAGCGGATGGCGGACCTCGCGGACCAGGGCGGGCTGGATGCCTGGGAGCGCAAGGTGCTGAGCTCGTTCTTCGAGGGCGAGCGGCTGGTCGAGATCCCCGCCAGTCGCAAGAAGCGCCAGGTCGTACTGCGCTGGCTGGTGACGC
>JAPUKG010000043.1 GCA_027295775.1 Pseudomonadota bacterium | reverse complement strand
CCCGGAACACCATGGTCGGCACGCCCCAGTGGCCGGCCGCAGTCAGCGCCTCGCCGTTCTGCTCCAGGATCTCGTTGTAGTGCTCGGGCTTGTCCTCGATGGCGGCGTCCAGCTCGGCCAGGTCGAGGCCGGCGCGCCGAGCGGCGCCGGCCAGGTGGTCCTGCTCGTGCCAGCTGACGACGCTGCCGTCCCAGATCACTTTGGACACCTCGTCGAGCAGGGCGAGACCGCAGCTCCGTTCGGTCGCCGCCACGCCCAGCCGCGAGAGACGCCAGATGTGGGGCTGCTCCACCGGAATGGTGCGGTTGGCGAAGTCCTGGACGATCGGATCGGGGGTCGGCCACCGGTACGGGATGCCTTCCTTCTGAGCGATGCGCAGGGTGTCGCGCAACAGGTAGGGAGGCCAGAGCGGATTCACCTGCTGGAAGAAATCCGGCGTGCGCACGGCGATGGGCAGCACGACGCGCACGTTCACATCCACGTCGTGGTCGCGCTGGAGGTTCACCAGGCGTCGCGTGGCGAGATAGGAGTAGGGGCTGCGAAACGACCAGAAGAGATCGAAGGACAGGCTCATGGGCTCCCGGTTTTCGTTCCTGTCGTTGCCCCCGCCCCCGAGCCTCGCATCTTAGCGCCTCTACGTCCGGGACTCGTAGGTCATGGCCGCCTCGATTCCGCCGGATCCGCCGAACGGTCCCGGGTATCCCGTCAGGCTCTCGCTGGCGGGGTCGGCGTAGAAGGCCAGCAGGGCGACGGAGCGCAGCCCCTTGAAGACGTCGCGCTTGATGTCGAGCCGCGAGCGCATGAGGTCGTCGAGGACCGCGTCCTGGGCCGCGCCGTCGAGGGCGGTGAACCGGCGCCACTTCGCGACCAGCGGGGGAACGCCGTATTCGAGCAGCAGGAGCGCCTGGGAGAGCGGGCCGGACAGCGCCGGCTCGCGGTCGAGCCAGGCGTCCGCGGCGCGCGCCGCGTCGATGCGCCGGGTGCGGATCCGCTCGGCGCCGGCCGGACCCACCAGGCGCATCGCCGCGGCCGTGAAGGTGGCGTAGCCGGATGGCGAGAGCTGGCGAAGGGCGAGGTCCGCCGGCGGGTGGAGCGCCTCCGGTGCGCCGCCGCAGCCCAGGGGAAGCAGGCCGGCGGCAGCCGCCGATCCGGCCAGGCGCAGAAAGCCGCGGCGATCCAGGGCGATGAGCGCCGCCCGCGCTGCGACCTCCCCGCGGTGGTCGGGCCGGTCGATGGCGCCTCCCCGGCTCATGCGGTCTCCGCAATGGCGTCCGCCACGCGCAGGGCGTTGGCCATGATGGTGACCTGGGGGTTGACGCCCGTATTCGAGGGCAGGGCGGCCGCGTCGCTCACCCAGAGCCGGCGCACGCCCCAGAAGGCGCCGTCCTCGTTGCAGCACGACGTTGCGCGTCGCCCGCCCATGGCGGCGCCGCCGAACAGGTGGACCGCGTAGAGGAGACTCAGACGGTGGGGGTCCAGGTCCAGGTGGTCGAGGGCCGCCAGATCCGCCTCGTCGCGCACCGGCGCGAGTCCGTTCACGGGCAGGTAGATCTCCTCGGCGCCGGCGGCCAGGTAGACCCGGGCCAGGGCGCGGATGCCCTCCCGCATGCGCAGGCGATCCTCGGGAACGGGGTCGTACTCGAAGCGCGCGGTCCCGTTCCCGGAGCCGTCCAGGCTCACACGTCCCCGGGTCCGGTCGCGCAGCACCACGACCGCGCGCGCCAGGTGGGGCAGCGCGCGCATGGCGCGCTCGTGCTCCGCGCCGAAGCCGGGCAGGCCCGCTGCCGTGGTCACCTGGGCCGTGCTCACGTTCTCGAGCATGAAGCCCGGACCGCGCCGCCCGTTGACGTCGGCGAACTCGGTGACGGCGTACGACATGGTCGGGCCGTAGAAGCCATGGATCGGCTCCCGGAAGCGCGCCGTCACGTACGCGCTCGAGTGGAACTGAAGCCCGCGGCCGACGGGCGCGTCCCCGCCCCCGCCGCCCAGCCCGCTGCGCAGGAGCAGGGCGCCCGTGCCCAGGACCCCGGCGGCGACGCAGACGCGCGGGGTCTCGATCCGCAGCGAGGCCACCGGGGCGCGGGTCTCGGGAGAGAGGCGCAGCGCCTCGACGGCGCGCACCGCGCCTTCCCCGACCTCCACGCGCACCGCCCGCACGTCGGCGAGAATCCGGGCGCCCCGCTTCTCGGCCTCGGGCACATAGGTGAGGAGCGTGGACTGCTTGGCGCCCGACGGGCAGCCCAGGTTGCACAGGCCCAGGTTCACACAGCCGCGCACGCTGCGGTGCATGGCCGAGGCGGCCCAGCCCAGGCGGGCCGCCCCCACCGCGAGCATGTGGGCGTTCCGATTCAGGTGGGAGCGGTCCGTGGGCTCGGCGTGGATCTGGCGCCACACCCGGTCGACGTAGAGTCCGAAGCGGGTCGAGGCGAGGCCGGTCAGTCCGTATTGGCGGCGCCACGACTGCAGGACCTCGGGCGGCGTGCGCCAGCAGAGGGCATCGTTCACCACGGTGGAGCCGCCCACGCAGGAGCCGGCGTACAGCTCCATGCCGCTCTTCTGGGAAATCCCGACCGTCATCAGCCGGGCCAGCATCTCGCCCTCTCGGCCGGTGAAGTCGGCGGACGAGAGCCGGGGGCCGGCTTCGAGGGCGATCACCTCGAGACCCGCCGCGGCCAGGGCGGCGGCCACCGGCGCCCCTCCAGCCCCGGTGCCGATCACGACGGCGTCCGCGCGCAGGGTCTGGTGGGACGGGCTGGGCATGGGTCAGGCGCCGTAGATCTCGAGGAAGCGCCGGCGGAACTCGTCGTTCCGCCGGTCGCGCTGCACCGAGAGCCGCGTCTTCCGCGGGTCCGGCTCCCGCTCCTCGACGCCGAGCCACCTGCACAGGCTCCGCACGGTCGCCCCTGGGTCCGCGCACAGGTCCTCGTACGTCAGGCGGTAGGGCTCGATCCCCCGGGTCGCGAACAGCTCCTCGAATCTCGAGTTGCCGTTGCAGATGCCCACGATCCGGTTGAGGACGTCCTGCCCGTCGAACTCGGCCTCCCGCTCGGCGCGGTGCCCGCTGGTCCACTGCTTGGTCTGGTCGGCGATGGAGAACGAGATGGCCTGGCCCAGGACGTCCCGCCTCGAGATCCACACGTAGCGGGCCCGGCCGAAGACCTCGGGGATGGCTCCCACCTGGAGCAGGAAGAGCAGGTTCGCCAGCCCCACCTTGGCCACGAAGACCTCCCGGCCGTCGGAGCGCTTCTGCTGGAGGTGGGCGCAGTAGTCGTAGAAGGTGGTGATGCGCTCGGTCTCACACGTCTCCCGGATCACCGGGTGGAGGAAGAACTCGCCGCCCAGGGAGAAGCTGCCGGTGGAGGAGAGCAGGTCCGCGAGCAGGTTCGAGCCCGAGCGGTTGGTGAAGCACAGGAAGAGGGGGCGGGGTGCGGCCTGGGGACCGTAGTCGCGGAAGCTCTGGAGCTGCTCGCCGGGAAACAGCTCTCGGGTCACCCTCTCGTGCTCCGACGGATCGTATCTCTCCAGCAGCGGTTTCATGGTCGGAAGGCTCGCGTTCTGCGCTGGCCCGGAAAAGACGACCCCCCGAGACCGGTGCAGCCTCGGGGGGCGGAGGACTTCTTCCGCTGGAGACCGGATCAGGGATCCGGTGTGCATCCCTCGGCGGACGCCAGGAAGGGAATGATGTCGGGGTCGTTGGCCGGTCCGTAGCGCACGATCAGGTCGGAGCCGCCGCCCGAGAGTGTGTTGCGCGCGCAGAAGCGCCCCACGGTGCGATCGTGAAAGGCGGGCTCGTCCAGGCCGTCGCCATCCACGTCCGCCATGAACGGCGTGATGTTCGCGCCCTTGGGGCCGTAGCGGACATTGTACTGGGCGGAGCCGGGGGTGTTGGTGTTGCGCCCCCGGTAGCGGCCTTCCGACGGGGTGTAGTAGCCGATCGTCGCGCCGTTGCCCGTCACGTCTGCCAAGTAGGGGATCACCTCTCCACCTGGTACCGGGCCGAACTGGACGGTTGTGTCGGCGTTGCCGGCGCTGTTCGTGTTCTTGATGTAGAAGGTGCCGGTCGCCCTCTCGTACAGAGTGACCGTGTCCGTCCCGTCGTCGTTCGTGTCGCCCATCAACATGACGTT
>JAPUKG010000429.1 GCA_027295775.1 Pseudomonadota bacterium | reverse complement strand
CCTTCGACGAGGGAACACGTGGTGTGCGGGCTGCTCTCCTCGGGCGGCCGCTCGGCGAGCACCCACTCCGCCTGGGCGGCCGCGAAGTCCGCCACTCGCGCGTCGGCGTTGGTGGCGTAGCGCGCGGCGCTGGCCATCCCTCCCCAGTGATAGAAGAACCGGTCGGGCTGGCTGCCGTAGTGGTCGAGGACGTAGTCCTCGAGCGACCGCAGCGCGTCGGCCGCAGTCTCGTCGTCGGGGAAGGTGTCGTGGTAGACGGCGAGCGCCAGCCACCCCTCGCCGTCGACGTAGGGCCCCTGGGCCAGGGTGGTCGGGTTGCCCCGGATTCCCTCTCCCGGCACGTAGAGCGACAGGAGCCCGCGCAGCCAGGCCTCGCGGAGCTCCCCGTAGCGATCGTCGCCCGTGGCCCGGAAGTACTCGAGCTCAGAGAGCAGCGCGAGCGAGGTGGCGCCGGAGAGCGCGCTCTCGTAGCCGCCGTCGGCGACCAGCAGTCCATCGCCCTCGGGATCGTGCAGGAGGCCCAACCCGTGGAGGGCCCTCCCGAGGGTCCACGACTCGATCGAGAAGACGCCCAGGGACTCGAGGGCCGACTGCAGCGCGCCCTTCCCCGACGGCAGGGAGAGGGCCTCGAGCCGCTCGATGGCGGCCCGCATCACCGGCTCGATGCGCGGGTCGCCGGTGTCCAGGAGGTACTCGCCGAGGGCGAAGAGCGTCCCGGCTTGACGCACCACGTTGTCCTTGCCGGTTGGCCCGCCGGCCAGGAAGTCGAAGTCGTAGCGGAAGAGGCCGTCTGGCTGCTGCGTCGAGACGAGGTGCTCGACCGCGCGGCGCACGCGCTCGGCGTCGTCCGCGGCCGCCGCGCCCGCTCCGAAGAGCGCGATCGCCAGCGCGACCGCGGCGAGTCGCTGGTACAGGCGGGTCCGCATCCTGGGCGCCATCATACTCGCCCTCCGCCCCGATTCCTGCGATCCTTGGGCCTCGCTGCAACCCGGAGGTCCCCCATGCCGATCCAGCACCTGTCCGTCTCCGACGGACCCGACCGCATCGCCGAGATCCTGGAGCGAGACGGCGGCGTGATCGTGGATCGCGTGGTCCCCCGCGAGCAGCTCGACGCGGTCCACGCGGAGATGAAGCCCTACCTGGAGGCAACCCCCACTGGCCCGGACAGGTTCACCGGCAAGAACACCACGCGCGTGGGCGGGCTGATCGCGCGCTCCCCCGCGGCGCGGGAGGTGATCACCCATCCCCTGATCCTGGGCGGCGTGAAGAAGGTCCTCTCCAAGGCCACCAACTTCCAGCTCCACCTGACCCAGATCATCGCGATCGGTCCCGGCGAGCCCGCCCAGGCCGTGCACCGCGATCAGTGGGCGTTCGATTTCTTCCCGTTTCCGAGGGGCTACGAGGTCCAGTGCAACACCCTCTGGGCAATGACCGACTTCACCGCCGAGAATGGCGCCACGCGACTAGTTCCCGGGAGCCACCGCGCCGAGGACAAGCTCGAGTTCGCCGAGGGGGACACCGAGCCCGCCGAGATGGAGGCCGGCTCGGCGCTCCTCTACACCGGCTCGCTCTACCACGGCGGTGGGGCCAATCGCTCCGACGCGGTGCGCATGGGGCTCAACATCACCTACGTGGTGGGCTGGCTGCGCCAGGAGGAGAACCAGTACCTGTCGGTGCCCCAGGAGATCGCACGGGATCTGCCCGACGATCTCCTCCGGCTGATGGGCTACGCCCAGGGCGCGTATGCACTCGGCTACGTCGACGACCTGCGCGACCCTCTCGAGGTGCTGCGCGGGGGCCAGGGGCACAAGGGATTCGGCAGTCTGGAGTCCGCGCAGGAGCGGCTCGCCCGCAAGGACGCCTGACCCTTGACCGGGGTCGCTCTGCTGGGCCTGGGCCGCGCCGGCTCCTTCCATCTGGCCAGCATCCGGTCGCTCCCCGGCGTGCGTCTGGCGCGGGTCTACGACGTCGACCGGGCCCGGGCCGAGAAAGTCGCGGCCGAGACCGGATGCGTCGCCGCGGCGAGCGACGCCGAGGCGATCGGCGCCGACGACGTGGACGCCGTCGTGATCGCCACCCCCACCCAGACCCACCACGGGTACGTGGTGGCCGCGCTCGAGGCGGGCGTGCCGGTGCTGAGCGAGAAGCCCCTGGGCGTCGACCTGGACGAGATCGACCAGTGCTTCTCCCTGGCCCGGGACCGCGGCCTCCCGCTCCTGGTCGCGTTCCAGCGCCGTTTCGATCCGTCGTTCGCGGCGGCGGCCGCGGCGGTTCACGCGGGCGAGGTGGGCGAGCTCCAGTTCATCCGTTCGGTGTCGCGGGACAACCCGGTGCCGAGCATCGACTACATCAAGACCTCGAACGGGATCTTCCACGACTGCATCGTCCACGACTTCGACCTGCTGTGCTGGATCGCTCGGGAGACACCGGAGGAGGTCTTCGCCTTCGGCAGCAACTTCCTCCCCGACGTGAAGGCGATCGGTGACCTCGACACCGTCGTGGTCGCGCTGCGCTTCGCGAGCGGGCTGCTGGCCTCGATCGACATCAGTCGCAAGAGCGTCTACGGGTACGACCAGCGCCTCGAGGTCTTCGGCAGTCGCGGCATGGTGCAGAGCGAGAACCGGCCGCAGACCATGGCGGTGCGCTCGGGCGAGGACGGCATCAGCGCGCCGCCCATCGACTATTCGTTCCCCACCCGCTACCGGGACGCCTATCGGCTCGAGCTCGAGTGCTTCCTCGACTGCGTGCGCGGCGGGCGCGAAGTGCCCATCACCCACGAGCAGGTGCGCGCGGTGCACCGGCTGGCGAACGCGGCAGAGCAGTCGTTCCGCGAGGGCAGGCCCGTCCGCGTCGAGCCGTCGCCGAAATGACGATCCGCGGCAGCTGTCTGTGCGGCGATCTGGCCTGGGAGGCGGAGGGCCCCCTCCAGCTCGAGCACCACTGCCACTGCTCCAGGTGCCGGAAGGCCCACGGGACCCCGTTCGCCACCTTCGGAGGCGTCCCGGCCCAGGGATTCCGCTGGCTCCGGGGCGCGGACGGCATCCGCCGCTACGAGTCCTCGCCGGACAACCACCGCCCCTTCTGCGGGCGCTGCGGGTCGTCGGTGCCGGGCGAGCCCAGCGATGGACGCGTCGGCATGCCCCTGGGCGGCCTCGACGGCGACCCCCCCGTCCGCGTCCTGGCCCACATCTTCGCGGCCTCGAAGGCGCCGTGGTACGAGATCAGCGACGAGCTGCCCTGCTTCGACGCGTACCCGCCGGGCTTCGACCTGCCGGTGCTCGCGGAGCCCGAGCGCCCTGCGCCGGCCACCGGGCGGATCGGGGGAAGCTGTCTGTGCGGAGGCGTCGCCTTCGAGGTCGAGCTGCCCTTCCGGATCATGCGCAGCTGCCACTGCCAGCGCTGCCGCAAGGCGCGGAGCGCGGCCCACGCGACGAACCTCCTCACCGACCCGCACCGCTTCGGCTGGACGCGCGGCGCGGAGCTCGTCGACTCGTACAAGGTCCCCGAGGCGGAGCGCTTCACCCAGTCCTTCTGCCGGACCTGCGGCTCGCCCATGCCGCGCGTCTTCGAGGCCCGGGGCTACGTGGTGGTGCCGGCGGGCAGCCTGGACGGCGATCCCGGCACGCGCGTGCAGGAGCACATCTTCGTCGGCTCGAAGGCGCCCTGGTTCGAGATCCGCGACGGGGTCGCCCAGTACGACGAGTCCCCACCCGACGCGGGTTGAGTCTGTCTGGACACCGGCGGCTACTGGACGCTCCACGCGCTCTCCTTTTCAGGACGACGAGGCGGCCTGAGATCCCGTGAAGTGTTCGAGCCAATCGCCCACCACCCGTTGCAGGTGTTCCCTCTCGAGCTGGTAGAAGCGTTCGCGTCCCTGCTTGTGAACCCTGACCAGGCCGGCCTCCTCGAGCACGCGCAGATGACGGGTGGTGGTGGGCCAGCTGCACGAGAAGCGCCGGGCGATCTGGCCGGCACTGACCCGGTCGCCTCGCGCGCGCAGCACCATCAGGACGTGCCGGCGCGATGGATGGGCGAGGGCGCGGAAGACGCGCTCCAGCGCCTCGACCTCGGCGATGCCGTCGCGGGTGGCGGCCACCACCGCGCCCCTAGAGGACGATTCGCTGTACGTGGGGGAACTCCATTCCGGGCCGCCCGTCGCGCTCCTCGCACAGGGGCGCCATCGCCTCCCACAGCTTCTGAACGTCCGGGTGGTGGTGGGCGGCCTCGACGGCAGCCGCGCTCTTCCAGTCGAAGGCCACGACGATGAACTGCCGGCCCGGCCCGTCCTGGCCCAGATAGAGGGTGGTCGCGGGCTCGTCGCGACACAGTCCCAGGCGGCGCAGCACCCGGTCGTGCTCCCGGCACAGCTCCAGCAGCGCGTCCTGTTTTCCCTCGACGACCCGGTGGAGGCAGAGAACGGTCTCGGCGGCTTCTCCGGCCATGGAGTCTCCTTCATTAGCGGTTCGGCCAATTACTATTAGCTATTCTGCTAAACGATTTCGAGCCTGTCAAGGCCGTCCTGGGCGCTCTCAGCCGGTATCGTGGCCGAGTGGTGCAGGGCGTACGGCTCGGGCGTCGAGACTTCAACCGGGGGCTCCTGGGCACACTGCTCGGTCCGGCCTGGCTGGGCTGCGCCGACGGCGCGCCCGCGGTTCCGCCCGGAGGCCGGGTGGTCGTCGTGGGCGCGGGGTTCGCCGGGGTGACCGCCGCGCGCGCCCTCGTCGACCGAGGCTATGCGGTGGAGGTGCTCGAGGCCCGCGATCGGATCGGCGGCCGGGTGCACACGGTCGAGGAGTTCGGCACGCCCATCGACCTGGGCGCGTCGTGGCTCCACGGCGGGCCCGGCAATCCACTGAAGGCGATCGCCGCCGAGGCGAAGATCCGGACCTGGGAGAGCGACTACGGCAACGGACGGGTGTACGACCTCCGCGAGATTCCCCGGGAAGTGGGACCCGTGGGAGACCTGTCGGGGACCCGGCTCACGGATGCCATGGAGTCGGTGTCCCTGCGCCCGTTCCTCGAGCTTCGGCTGCGGCGCCTGCTGGGTCTCGGCGGCCCCCCCACCTCCGCCGCCGAGATCCTCGACAAGGCGGTGGAGAAGGCGGGCGCCTCGTCCATCGAAGCCTGTGTCCTTCGGCAGGCTCTCGAGTCGCTCTACGCGTCTCCCGTCGAAGAGCTGGGCTTCGCCGACCTCCTGCTCGAGTCGCGCACCGAGCCCGTGGGCGGCTTCCTGCCCGTCGGCGAGCAGTTCGTGACGGATGGCATGCAGCGCGTGCTCGATCAGGTGCGCGGAGATCTCCCAGTTCGCTTCGAGCACCCGGTTCGCCGGATCTCCTACGGAATGGACGGGGCTCGCGTTGAGGTGTTGGACCGGGTGTTCGAGTGCGACGCCGTGGTGCTCACCGTCTCCGCGGGTCTGCTGCGCGCCGGGACCGTCGAGCTCGACCCGCCGCTTCCGCCCTCCCACCAGCGCGCCCTCGAGACGCTCGACCTGGGCACGCTCAACAAGGTGGTGATGTTCTTCCCCCGGGTCTTCTGGCCCGGGACGGACGACTTCTACCTGTCGTGCGGAGGCCTGTGCTCGTCGTACTGGAACCTCTGGACCTACGCGGGCGCCCCGGTGTTGATGGGACTCGCCGGCGGACGCCGCGCCCTCGAGATCGAGGCGATGACCGACGAAGAGGTGGTCGCGCGCGTGCGGGCGGATCTCGCCCGGTTGTTCGGGAAGCCCGCACCGCGCCCCGCGGCGTACCGGGTGACCCGCTGGCGCCAGGACCCCTTCGCCCTGGGCTCGTACTCGCGGCTCCTGCCCGGGGCGACGGGCACGGAGCGGCAGACCCTGGCTCAGCCCGTCGCCGGCCGGCTCTTCCTGGCGGGGGAGGCGACGGATCCGACGGACCCGAGCACGGTGCACGGCGCGTACTGGTCGGGGCTCCGCGCCGCCGCCCAGATCGCCGGGATCCCCGGGACGCCGGCCTAGCCTCCACCGGCGAGCTCGGCGAGCACCTTCTCCACGCGTCCGACCAGGCCGGCCGCGCGCGGATAGCCGGCGTAGGCCGCCAGGTGGATGATCATCTCCCGCACCTGCTCGGGGGTGAACTCCCCGTTCTTCACGCCGGCGCGCACCTGGATGCAGAAGGTGTCGTGCTCGCCGAGGGCCGCGATCACGCCCATGGTCAGGAGACGACGATCGCGCTGGGAGAGCGCCTCGCGGGTCCAGACCTCGGCGAAGAGCTGCTCGATCATCAGGTCGAAGAACGCCATGGCGCCGGGCGGCGGCGCCGGCAGGTCGCCCGCGTAGACCTCGTCGAACTTGGCGAGCCCGCGCTCGCGTCGGCTGGCGTCGGCCATGGAATGCGATCCTCCTCTACGAGTCGGTGAGTGGGTCCGCGCGGCTCCTGGGGTTCGACCCATCCCCGCTAGGATAGAGCGCATGTTGACGCCGGAGCAGCATGCCACATTCGAGGAGCGGGGCTACGTGCGCCTGCCGGCGGCCTTCGCGCGCGAGGACGCGGCCGACATGGAGGCGGCGGTATGGGCGTTTCTGGAGCGCAAGTTCGGGGCGCAGCGCGATCGGCCCGAGACCTGGAACACTGGCGTGGCCACGGGGCTGCAGAGCCTCAAGCGGCGCCGGGTCTTCGAGGCGATCGGCGGTGCGGCGACGCTCGGAGCCTTCGACGACTTGCTCGGCCCCGGTCGCTGGATCGCGCCGCGGGATTGGGGACAGTTCCTCATCACCTTCCCCGCCGGGGGCGGGGGCAACGACGGGAATGGAGAGTGGAGCGTCCCGAGCCGTGTCTGGCACACGGACTTCGGCTTCCTGCCGTCGGGCGACGAGCTGTTCGGGCTGCTCCTGTTCAGCTTCGTGTCCGATGTGCCTCCGCAGGCCGGAGGCACCCTGGTCGTCGAAGGGTCCCATCGCCTGGTGAAGGGCGTCCTGCGCAACCGACCGTCGCTGAAGAAGATCCGCATGAAGCAAGCGCGTCAGGCGATCCTGGCGAGCGATCCCTGGCTCGTGGCGCTCTCGTCGGAGAACGACGGCGCCGCGGGCGATCGCGTCGAGCGCTTCGTGCGCCAACAGCACGTCATTGGCGACGTCCCGGTCCGCGTGGCCGAGCTCACGGGCCAGGCCGGCGACATCGTCGTCGGGCACCCGTGGCTCCTGCATGCGGGCTCCCTGTGCTGCACTCCCCAGCCCCGCATCATGCGCGTCCAGCGGATCCGCACGCGGACCGAGGACGCCTGAGCGAGGCGGCCCGGGACTCCGCTATCGTGCGAGGGCATGCTCACCGAGTTCCAACGAGAAGCGCCGGCGCGCGAGATCATGGCCGCCCTGGAAGAGGATGGCGGCGTGATCGTGCACGACTTCCTCGAGCCCACACAGGTGGACGAGCTCGAGCGCGACTTCAAGCCGCACCTGGACGCGGTCGACTGGGGCCACAGCGACGGCGGAGACTCGGAGGCGTTCTTCGGGCGCCAGACGAAGCGCCTGCACGGGCTGCTGGCCCGCTCGCCCCGCTTCGGTGACTTCGTCACCCAGCCGCTGCTGATGGCCATGTGCGAGCACTTCCTGAAGCCCCGCTGTCGTGACTTCCGGCTGAGCACGGGCGAGCTGATGGCGCTGGGGAAGGGGCAGGAGCCCCAGATGTTCCACCGCGACGCGGACTCCTGGATGTACTTTCCGGAGCCCCGGCCCGAGATCCTGGTGAGTGTCAACGCCGCGCTGACCGACTTCACCGAGGAGAACGGGGCGACCCGGGTGGTCCCGGGCAGCCACCGCTGGCCGCGCGATCGCAAGCCCGCGCAGGAAGAGGTCGTGTCCGCGGTCATGCCGCGCCGCTCCGCTCTCCTCTACAGCGGGAACGTCCTCCACGGCGGCGGGGCCAACCGCACCGATGAGATCCGCATCGGCCTCTACGCCGGCTTCCTGCTCAGCTGGCTCCGTCCCATCGAGAACCATCTCGTGACGAACGGGATCGAGACGCTGAAGACCGCCGCGCCCCGTGTGCAGCGTCTCCTCGACTACAGCGAAACGGGCTGGGAAGTCATCGCCTAGGCAGGTCGTTCGGCTTCGCCCACGATCAACGCTGAAGGGTCTTCTGCGCGTTCTTCGCGAACTCGGCGGCCGCTTCTTCGTCGTCGGCGATGCTGGGAATCTTGAAGGGGATCTCGATCCCGCGCACGCAGGCCGGCCGGTCGTAGAGCTGGCCGATCCAGCGCTGGAGGGGGTCGAGGCCCTCGATCGAAACGCCGGACCACTTGTGGGTCCGCACCCAGGCCCAGTTGGCGATGTCGGCGATGGAGAAATCACCGGCCAGCCACTCGTTCTCGTCGAGGTGACGGTCCAGCACCTCGAAGAGCCGCCGGGACTCGTTCTGGTAGCGGTCGATGGCGGGCTGGAGCTTCTCCGGGAAGTAGCGGAAGAAGACGTTCGCCTGCCCCATCATCGGCCCCACGCCGCCCATCTGGAACATCAGCCAGGAGATCACGCGGCTCCGTCCGGCCGCGTCGGTCGGCAGCAGCCGTCCAGCCTTTTCGGCCAGGTAGATCATCACCGCGCCCGACTCGAAGACGGCGAGGTCGCTCGCGTCCCGATCGACGATGGCCGGGATCCGCCCGTTCGGATTGATCTCGAGGAACCAGGGCTCCTTCTGCTCGTTCTTCGTGAGGTTCACGGTGTGGGTCTCGTACGGGATCTGGAGCTCCTCCAGGGTGATGGAGGCCTTCCATCCGTTCGGAGTCGGGGCGGTGTACAGATCGATCACGGCTTCTCCCTGGCGATCGCGGGCCTAGAATAGAATTTCGCAGCCGGTGCCGGATAGGAACGCGTCGACGGCGGCGCGGTCGTTGGCGCCGAGCGCTGCGTGCGCTTCGCGCAGCGCCGCCAGGCACTTGCCCTGGTACGGGAAGGGCTGCTGCACCCAGGGCCGCCCGTCGATGGTGGTCTCGACCCGCTCCGCGCCCTTGTCCAGCGCCTCGGCGTTGGCCAGCAGGAACGGCGCGTAGACGCGGCCCACCTCCCCCAGAAGTCCGAGTAGGCTCTCGGGAACGGCGTCGCGCGAGATCCAGTCGCCGTCTTGGGGCTCGAGACCCGAGAGGTCCTCGGCGACCTCGACCCAGGCCACCACCCGCGGCGACTCGTCCAGGGTGACCGCCGCGGGCGTCGGGTCGAACAGGGCGAGCTGGGTGAGCTGTCCGTAGACGCCGAAGTCCGACGCGCCGGGGCGCGCGCCCATCAGGAACGGATGGTCGGTCAGGTGCGCGGAGAAGAGCCGCAGGAAGCGTCGGTAGCTCTCCTCGATCACCGGCCCCGTGGTCTCGTTGGACCCGACCACCCAGAGCCGGCCGATCTGCCGCTCGGTGATCATCTTGGTGAAGCCGGCCACCCGATCTTCGGGCGCATTCACCCGCGACCAGCGCGGCAACACGGCGCCCGCCTTCGCCACGTCCGGCTCGAAGGCCCACCGGTAGTGGAACATCGCCTTCGTCAGCCACTCGTCGCCGTAGTCCTCGAGCAGTGCGTCCAGGAACGCCATCGCCGGATCCGGCGGCACGACCGAGCGCCCCTCGAACTCCCGCTCGAAGCGGCGGATCAGCGGGGTCGAGTCGACCACGCCGACCTTTTCCCCCGCTTCGTCCCCCTCCGTCTTCGGCAGGAAGAACGTCGGCAGCAGCGCGACCTTCGCCTGGGGCAGGTCGCGATCCTCCCGAGATCCCGAGATGATCAGGCGGTAGGGGATGTGCCGGTAGCGCAGCAGCGCGCGCATCTTGCGGGTGTAGGGGGAGCCCGGAGCTCCGCGCATCACGAGGGGGGTGGTCGTCATGTCCTAGCGGCCCTTGGTCAGTCGGCCCACGTCGATGAAGCGGCGGATCCGGCCCTTGCTTGGGAAGGCCGTTCCGCTTCGGTCCCAGAACTCGATCCGGTTCCCGGTTCCCGTCTGGACGTTCACGATGATGTCCGCCACGACGGTCGCGTCCCGGGGATTCGGAACCCCCTCCCACCCCGCGTACTCCTCGAAGTCCTCGTCGCTCCAGCGGTGGTTGTGGGTGATGATCTTCCAGAGCTCTTCCTTTCGGTCGTAGGCGAACGAGTAGAGGGGCTCCATGGTCTGCTTGTCGATCCAGATGTCCTTGTTGTGGTACGGGTGGTTCTCGTCCCGCGCCATGAAGCGGATCATGATGGCGTGGCGGAGCTCCCAGCGGTCGTCGGCGAAGGACAGGCCGTAGGGACCGAAGTTGTGGTCGTCCGTGTAGGGATAGGCGCGCACCCGACTGTTCATCGGCGCGATCAGGTCCCGTTCGGCAAGACACCACCAGTTGTACTGGGGCACGATGCCGTTGAAGCTGAAGAGATCGTCCAGGCTGAAGTCGGTCCCGGACACGGCGTCGGTGCGCTTGGCGGTAGAGATGCGCCGCACCCGGCGCAGGCTGGGGATGTAGACCCAGGTGTCGTCGTTCTTGCTCTTGGCCGACGGTCCGTACGAGGCCTTGTACCGATACGTCAGCAGCATGATGCCACGGGCGTCGAAGGGCGCCTCGACGACCGGGCCGCTGGCGGAGTAGCGCTTCTCGCCGCGGAAGACGTCGCCGTCGGTGGCGTCGTAGACCGGCTCCGGGCGATAGGCGAGGGAGATGCCCTGAGCGTTGCCCTCGTAGTAGAGGGGCAGCTGCTCGCCGCGGTCCCAGTAGGAGTAGTAGAAGCGGGCCTTGCCGGCGGCGCCCTCCCAGCGGCGCACGAAGTTCCAGGCGATCTTCGCGCCCGCATCCGGGTCGTGCTGGCAGTCGATCTCCTCCATGGGGAAGGGCTGCCCCGCGCGGTAGCCTTCGAGGCTGTTCTCGGGACCCAGCCGCACCTGGCTGGCGTACTTTGCCGTCGCCTCCTGATAGATGGGCGCCGGGGAGTAGTCCCGGAAGGGGGGGCCGATCTCGAGCTGCATGCCCGGATAGAAGAAGAACTCCCGGTTCGACCAGAACTCCCTTGGCACGAAGGGCTTGAGCCTGTCCACCTGGTCGAAGCCGATGACGGTGCCCTCCGAGAGGGTGGCGCCGGGGGCCTGGTCCTCTTGGGCGATGGCAGGGGGGGCGACGGTCAGCGCTGCGACGGCGGGCAGTGCGAGCGCCAGGCAGAGGCCCAGGGCGCGTCGGGGGGAACGGCGGAACATCGGGCGCATTTTCCATGACAGAATCCCGGAGCGCAAGGCCCGGCCCGCCCCGAACCAAGGACGAACGAAGGAGGATCCCATGCCCCGACTCCGCCAGATTCCCCGCGACGAGGCGCACGAGGGTGCGCAGACCCTGTACAAGATGATCTTCGGCGACCGCGATCCGGTGGCCCAGCCCGGCACCGCCACCGGCACGCCGGGCAATTGGTGGACGGTCTTCGCCGGCGTGCCCGACTGCTTCGATCACGCGGTGGCGGGCTTCCAGTTCTATCGCAGCTCCCGGCGAAAGCTCGATCCGAAGCTGCGCGAGCTCGGTCAGACCCGCGCCGGCTACGCCCGGGGCAGCCAGTTCGTCTTCTCCCAGCACTGCAAGGGAGCGCGCGCGGTCGGGCTGAGCGCCGAGCAGGTGGAGGCGATCCCCTCGTGGCCCGTGGCCGACTGCTTCTCGCCCCTCGAGCGCGCCGTCCTGGCGTACACCGACTGCCTGGTCCTGGACGGCGGCCGGGTCTCGGACGGGGTCTTCGAGGCGCTCCGCCGCGGCCTGTCGGACGAGGAGATCCTGGAGCTGACCTACATCACCTGTCTCTACGATCTGCACGCCACCATGAGCCGCGCGCTGCGGCTCGAGTACGACGACGTCGACGAGCGCATCGTCGAGGTCCCCGCGCCGAAGGGCAGCAGCGAGGACGCGATGGCCGTGGTCGACGAGGAGCGCTGATCGGATCAGGCTGCCTCGAGCTCCAACCGGGCGCGACCACGAAGCAGGAACGTCTCGAGCCGTTCGGGCTGCTTCTCGACGCGGACGAACCCCTTCAGCTCCGGCAGCAGAGCGCCCAGGGCCACGCGGCTTTCGAGTCGGGCCAGGGCGGCACCCAGACAGAAGTGAATCCCGAACCCAAAGCCGAGGTGACCACTCGTATCCCGGGTGATATCGAACCGGTCGGGGTCCTCGAAGCGCCGCTCATCCCGATTCGCGGAGCTGACCATCGCGGCGACGATGGACCCCTTCGGGATCTTCACGCCGGCGAGCTCGGTGTCGCGCGTCGCGGACCGAAACAGGAACTGCAGCGGGCCGTCGAAGCGCACAGCTTCCTCGACCAGATTTTCGATTCGCTCGGGCTCGCGAACCAGCAGCTCGATCTGATCCGGACGATCGATCAGCGCGTGGACGGCGTTTCCGATCAAGTTCGTGGTGGTCTCATTGCCCGCCACCAGCAGCAGGACCACGAACTGGATGACGTCCAGCTCATCGAGCACACCTTCCTGGCGAGGATCGACCAGCACGCTGATCAGGTCGTCTCGCGGCTGCTTGCGGCGCGCGCGGATGATGCCCTGCAGATAGGCGAACAGTTCGCCCAGATGCTCCATGACGTCACTGGTCCGGGGGTCCGAGAGCCCGGAGGCAACCTCGATGATCGATCGGCTCCAACGTCTGAAGTCGTCGCGCCGGCTCGGCTCGATTCCGAGCATCTCGGAGATGATCATCGTCGGTAGCGGGCTGGCCAGATCGCCCACGACGTCGAATCGCTCGCCGCTGCGGAGGTCGACAATCCGTTCGTTGACGAGCTCCCGGATGCGGGGCTCCCATTCGGCGATCCGCCGCGGCGTGAATCCGCGCCCGACGATCCTGCGCAGCACATCGTGCCGGGGCCGATCCATGGTGATCAGGTTGCCCGCCCTTGCGATCCGAAACGGGCTGATTCGGGTCTTGAGCAGAAATCGCAGCAGCTTCCACCCGTAGCGCAGGTTGATCGGGACTTCGATGCTTCGGAGAAGGACGGTCATCGTTCCCGATGACGAGAACAGCTCGTCCTCCTTCAACACAGTCAACACGTCGGAGTATCGACTGACGCAGAACATCTCGTCTTCGGCCGACCAGTGGACCGGTGCCTCGTCGCGCAGTCGCTTGTACACCGAAAAAGGGTCTTCGCAATCGATGTCGGACATCGGGTTGAACTCGATCGCCATGGAGTCTCCTGCGGGCGCCCAGTACAGGCCCATTCAATCGGACGAACGGGGTCGGCACCTTGGGGCCACGACGCGTCGGAAGGCGACTTGCCGGCTGGTGAGCGCAAAAGCGCCCCTGCCTTGCAGACTCCCTGCCGGGAGTCTGCGCAGTAGAGCGCCAACGGGCCTGGATCGCCTGCTACTTCCACCAGGGCTTGCGTGGCATGCGAACAGCGAACCCGAACTCGCTGCCCCACTCGAGGAGCGACAGGGCGGCCCGATAGTCTCGGGCAGTCAACTCCTTGTGGAGCTTGTAGCGCCTGCAGAGGCCGCAGTGCTGACGGCCGCAGCCTCCGGCCCGCTCTCCCTTGCGGAAGCGACCCGGCTGCTCGTCGCACGTGCAGTTGCTGGGAAGGCCGTCGTGAGCGAGAAGGTTGTGGGCGTGCCAGACTCGTAGAGTGCGCTGGCGTTCGATCCGGGCTCGACGCATGGGAAGGCTCCTCCAGGGAGCAGCCGCCGGCGAGCGCCGAACGCCAGCGCGGCCCGCGGCTACGCTTGGAGGAGACGAGATGCTGACGGAAGGGCCATCTTGGAACTCCGTTCCGCTACCAGGCGGCATGATGCCACAGGCGACCCCCTGGCCGAAGCGCCGCCGCGTTCTTCTTCGCTACGCTCCTCGCTGGTGAGGAACTCGCGACCCGGTCGAGAGTCCTTGACTGGATCCGCGCCCGCGGCGGGCCCGCTCGGCCGCTCCTACTGGGTGGAAGAGGGCGCGCTGCTGGCCGGTGCCTATCCGGGCGACGTTCGGGAGCCCGCCGCTCGAGCGAAGCTGCGAGGCATTCTGGCTGCCGGTGTCCGCACCTTCTCGAGCCTCATGCAGGCCCAGGAGGTGGACCACGCCGGGCGTGTCTTCGCGCCCTACGAGTCCCTCGTCCACGCCGAGGCTCGCTCGCTCGGAATCACACAGGACGTCCGCTGCCTGCGCTTCCCGATCATCGACATCTCCGTGCCTCGTCCGGAGCAGATGGATCAAACGCTCGACCAGATCGACGGATCCATTGCGGCGGGCGCTCCCGTGTACGTTCATTGCTGGGGGGGCCGTGGTCGGACTGGGACGGTCGTCGGCTGCTGGCTGATCCGGCGCGGGTTGGCCACGCCTGAGAACTTCGTCGAGCGGATCCAGGGCCTCCGGCGCCACGACGAGTCCGGAGGTCCTTCTCCCGAGAACTCGACTCAGCTCGAGTTCGTCCGGACCTGGGCTGCGAGTCGGCTCTAGGCGGGGGCCGGCCCCGGTCTGGCTTCGAAGAGCGCGTCCGCCAGCTCCTCGATCTTCGCGCGCATCGACAGCTTGCCGCGCCACTCCGGTGGGATCCCTTCTTCCCCGTAGAACGCGCCCGCCACCTGGCCGCAGACTGCGGCGGTCGTATCGGCATCTTCGCCGAGGTTCGCAGCTCGGAGGATCGCGTCCCGGTAGCTCGTCGTATCCGCGAAGCACCAGAGAGCCGCCTCGAGCGAGTGGACCACGTAGCCGCTTCCACGGATCTCGCTCTCGGTCTTGTTCCGCCACGAACCCGCTGCGATCGCCGCAATAGCCGGTGCCATTGGGCTCGGGCCGAGGCTCCGTGCGTCGTCGGCACCCGCGTTCAAGACGTCGTCCTTCGAGGCACCCGCGAGCGCGCGGCTCAGCATGAGCCCGAAGAGCCGGCATGCGTCCACCGTCTCCTGGCTCCCGTGTGTAGTGCGCGAGCTCTCCGCGGAGTGCTTGACCGCGGCAGCGGCATCCGGAGCGAAGAACATGGGGGCCGGCGCGAGCCGCATGATCGAACCGTTGCCCGCAGAATCCGCATCGGTGCTCCCGCTCAAGGGCTCCCCGCTCTCCTCGAACCGTCGCAGCGCACCCCTGACCGTATCTCCAATGTCGAAGCAGCGTCCATTGCTCGAGAGGTAGCCCTCCCGCCACCAGCGGCAGTAGCGCTCCATCTGGTCGCGCGGGTCGAAGCCGCGCTCGAGGAGGCTCTCCGCAAGACACAGAGCCATCGACGTGTCATCGGTCCACTCCCCGGGCTTCAGCCGGAAGGGCCCACCACCCACCATGTCCGTCAGAGGCTCAAAGGTGCCGCGCCGCTCGAATTCCAGAGCTGTCCCGACCGCGTCGCCGCACGCCAGGCCGAGAAGGCAGCCGCGAAAGCGACCGCGTGTCGGGTCGATCATCTAGCGCTCCTCGCGAACTCGGTGCTCCAACTAGCGTTCGATGGCTGCGCGGGCCGTCTGAATGGCGTGTAGACGTCCGGCCTCGAACTTGGGCGTTCGATCGAATCGATAGACTCCGTTCTGTTCCTGGAAGACATCGGTCAGCTGGGTGTAGCAGTACCCGAACATGCTGGAGTCTTCGAGCAGGACTCGGCACAATCCCTCGAACCGTTCATAGAACTCCTCGAGGGACCTGGGCCTCTCCCCGTAGCCCCAGGATTCGTCCTCTTCGCTCGTACCGGGACTCCACCAGATGCCGCCGAACTCGCTAATGAAGAAGGGTTGTCCATGGTAGGGAATCGAGAGCTGGAGCGGCTGTGCATTGGGCCGAACACGCTGGTTCACGAATGGAGCGCCGCTTCCGGTATCGGCATGGTGGGAACGAAATTCCTCGATGTCCTGCGTGTAGTCGTGGGAGTCGTAGACATCGGCTTCGGGCACCCGGTGGGAATAGCCCGAGGTATCGAGCACCGGACGCGAGGCATCCATTGCCTTGGTCGCCAGGAACATGCCGCGGGTGACGTCGTCGAGCACGGTGATTCGGTCGCTGAGTCCCTGCCAGGTCTCGTTCAGCGGACACCAGCCCACGATCGCCGGGTGCGAGTAGTCGCGGTGTACGAC
>JAPUKG010000428.1 GCA_027295775.1 Pseudomonadota bacterium | reverse complement strand
CTTCGAGGCGGTGGTGGGCGATCCCGAGCCGGGCGAGGCGCCGGAGATCGCGGCCGCCCGACCGCTGGCCGAGGAGGTCCTGGGCGCCGCCGCTGCGCTGTCCCCGCTGCCGATTCCCCGGGACGACGTCGTCCTGGCCGTCCGCATCACCGTGCGCAGCACCTCGCACTTCCCGGACGACGTCCTTGCCATGCGCGAGGACGTTCAGGCGACGGCACCCAACGTGATCGTCACCGACGTCTTGCCCGATCCGCATCCCGACGTCGCGGCCATGATCTTCGGGACCTTCGACGCGCCGGTCTGGGTCGAGAACGGATACGTGGTGCGGGACGACGACGGCGCCCCGGTCCCGATCGGGACGGCGCCCATCGACTTCATCCTGGCGCTGCCCGCGGCCGCCGCCGAGAGCGGGGGCGCGCCCATCGTGATGTACCAGCACGGGAACCCGGGCAACGCGCCGGACGAGGTGCCCGGCGCCGCGCGGGACTTCCTGGCCCCGGCCGGCTTCGCCGTGGGCGGCATGACCGACGTGCCCAACCGCACCTTCGCCGCGGTCCTCGAGCAGACCCTGGCGATCTTCACGTACGTGCTGTTCTTCGGCGAGCCGCCCGACTGGTACCTCCAGACCTACGCGGAGCAGATGGCCTTCCTCCGGGCGCTGCAGTCGCTGGACGAGCTGGACGTGCTGCCCCTGGGCGACCCGGATGGCGTGCCCGACCTCGATCCCAGCAAGATCCTCTACGAGGGCATCAGCTACGGCTCGGTCCACGCCCAGGCCTTCCTCGCCTACTCGCCGGACATCCTGGGCGCCGCCCTGGTGGCGGGTGCCTCCAGACTGGCGGAGCTGATCGAGTACCAGGACCGCACCACGCCCGACGGGGGGCCGCGGCTCTTCGTCGAGACCCTGCCGGCGTTCCTGTCCGACGCGCGCGCACCGGATCTGTGGCTGGGGCTGCACCTGTTCGCAATCAGCTACGACCGCCAGGACCCTCACAACCACGCGCGCTTCCTCTTCCGCGATCCGGTCGAGGTGGACGGAACCACGAAGAAGGCCAGTCTCCTGGTGGTGGAGGGATTGAACGACTCCTTCACCAAGGCCAACACCACGCGCTCGCTGGCCTGGCTGCTCGGGCCGATTCCGCAGCTCGAGCCCGTCGCCGTTCCCGTCCTCGGACTCCCGTCCCAGGCGGGCCCGATCCAGGCCAACATCGACGCCGACACGACGGCGGCGTTCGTGCAATTCGTCCCGTCCGGGGTCGGTCTGCCGCCCACCCAGGGATGCGACTTCCAGCCGGAGGGCCACTTCTGCGCGCAGACCGCACCACCCGCCCGGACCCAGCGGCTGCGCTTCTACACCAGCGCCCTCACTGGACCGCCGGTCATCGAGTTCGAGCCAGAGCTCTAGTTGACCGTGGGCGCCCGGTCGATGCCCTCGCCGGTGACACCACCGCAGGCGCGCAGCTGGTCGAGCAGCTCGGCCTTCCGGAGACGGCGCCGCTCGCGCTTGGCGTCGGTGTCGCACAGGCGGTCCAGGACCTCCTGGCCCCAGGCCACGTGACGGCGGGTCTTGCGCACGATGTCCTCGAGGATCTCGATGGTGGGCGCGTCGGCGATCTGGTCGGTGCTGCGGATCGTGTCCTCGTACACCTCGATCAGGTGGGGCTTCAGCACGTCGAAGACGCCCGCCAGCTTCTCCACGGTGAGGTCCGGGTCCTCGGGCTCGGTCACCGCCTGCACGAAGCCGGCGAAGCCCTCGTTCGCCACCTCCGAGGCCTCCACCTGCTTGCGGCCGCAGCGCAGCTCGGGCAGGCGCTTGCCGAGGGTGTCGGCAGCCTGGGCGGACTCCCAGGTGATCTTGGCGATGCCCGTCTTGACCGGGATCTCGGGGACGGTGGCCATCCAGCCGCCCAGCATCATCATCGTCCACTCCTCGGCGTAGCGGAAGTTGCGCACGCGCCGGGCGGTGGCGTTCACGTCGTAGCGCCCCGACAGCTCGCGCAGGTCGGCGGGGATGTCGAAGGCGGAGTAGGGCGTGAAGTAGGTGCGCTCCTCGGGGGTGGTTCCGGGGTACTTGCGGAGTTCGGGGTCGCTCACGCCGTGGCCTCCTTCGCTTCCTTCTGCTGCTTCCGGGCCTGATGGCGCACGCGGAGGATCTCGGCGGCGTCGCGCAGGGTCTGCCGGGTGGGTCCGCTGGTCGATACCTCGGCCAGCTCCTCGATCTCCTGGTCGGTGAAGCCCGCCTCCTTGCGCTCCTCGACCGCGATGGGGATGGCGGCGTCCTCGGCCGCCGAGCGCGCCCCGCCGATCGAGAACTGGCGATCGACCTCGCGTTGGAAGTCCTTGGCCGCCTTGGCTCGCTTGGGGTCGTCCTTGGTGAACTCCCGCACCCATTCGCTGCCGAAGCGGACGTGGGTGAGCTCGTCGGCCAGCACGTAGTCGATGGCCTGCTCCATCAGCTTGTCGCCCTTCAGCTTGGCGAACTCGATCATGTCGCGGAAGATGTCGCAGGCCAGGCCCTCGAGCCCGCGGTTCACGCCGGCCACGCGCAGCACCGGGTCGTCGGCGCATGCGGCCTCGAACAGGAACGTGCTCTCCGGAAACTGGCCGACCTCGCCGCCCACGTGGGCGAGGAGCTTCTCGAAGATCTGCACGTGCCGCGACTCGTCCCAGCACTGGCGCGCCATGTTCATCTTGAAGTCCCACGGCGCCTCCGGGAAGTCCCAGAGCGTGCGCCCCGCCCCCTCCAGGGCCTGGAGCTCGCCGGCAAAGATGCCGTGCATGCGCGCATTCAGCTTCAGCTCCACGAAGGTCTCGTCTGGCCGCAGCCGCTCGTTCAGGAGGATCAGGTTGAAGCCCGGGCCGTACTGCTCGTAGATGTCCTCGAAGGGCGTTCCCTTCACGAACTGGGCGATGATCGGGTCGAACCGCTCGAACATCTCCACCACCTGGTCCACGTCGTTCGGAAGGCTGGTGAAGATGGCATTGAGCGAGTTCTGCCGCATGAAGCGGCTGTCCCGCGCGAGCTCGGTGTGCTGGATGAATCGGCGCATGGGAGATCCTCCGTCAGGGCGGGCGCCGCCCGATTCTAGGGCCGCACCGGACCCGAGTCCAGATTCGGGTTTTCCCCTATCCGGGGGGGCCGGGCTCTAGAGATCCGCGAGCTCGTCCGCGGTGCGCCGCACGAAGTCCACGACCTCCTCGGCGCTGCGCGCCGGGCAGAGCGGGATCAGCCGGTCGACGCCGAGATCGCGGTAGCGGGCCGCGCTGTCGCGGTCGAGTCCGGGCGGCGGCGTGATGCTGATATCGAGGCGGCCGAGGGACTCGGGCCGCTCGATCTCCGCGGCCGCGTCCTCGAGCTGGCGGAGGCAGCGCGCGCTGGCGTCGACGTCCTGGAAGAAGCCGTACCAGCCGTTCCCGCGCAGGACGGCGCGCCGAAAGGCGCCGCGGCTGTGCCCGCCGATCACCAGGGGTGGGTGCGGCTGTTGCGCCGGGCGCGGATGGGCGTCCACCCCGGAGAACGAGACGAAGCGCCCCTCATAGGCTGGCTTCTTCTCGGTCCAGAGCGCCAGGATCGCATCCAGGTACTCGTCGGTGCGCGCGCCCTTCTCTTCGAACGGAACGCCGAGCGCCGCGAACTCCGGCCGCAGGTAGCCCACGCCCGCGCCGAAGAGCAGGCGGCCCCCGGACAGCACATCGAGGCTGGCGAGCTGCTTGGCCAGGACTAGCGGGTTGCGCTGGGGGACGATGATGATGCCCGTGCCCAGGAGCACCCGCTCCGTGGCGGCGGCGACGAAGGCGAGCGCCACGACCGGGTCGAGCATCGCCGTGTCGGGCGGAACCGGGGAGGGCGGCACCTGGGGGTCCGGGAGCACCACGTGCTCGCCGGTCCAGAGCGACTCGAAGCCCGCGTCCTCGGCGGCGCCCGCCACGCGCACCGCCGCGTCGGGGTCCGCGCAGGGACCGGAACCGATGCCGAAGTAGCCCAGCTTCACGCCGCCCTCCCTCCCCGTGGTCGGGGCTCTCCATTCTATTGCACGGCGCGTGTCCAGCGGGCAAAGTTGCCCCTCCGATGAGCGAGCTCAGCCAGGCATTCCGCGCGGCCTTCTCGCTGCTCGTCCAGCGGGACCCGGCGCTGCTCGAGATCGTGACGCTGTCGCTCCAGGTGAGCGGCATGGCCACGGTCCTGGCCTCGCTCGTGGGCCTGCCCCTGGGCGGGTGGGTCGCGGTGGCGCGCTTTCCCGGCCGCCGGCTGGCGGTCGTGCTGCTGAACGCGCTCATGGGCCTGCCCCCCGTCGTGGTGGGGCTGCTGGTGTACCTGCTCCTGTCCCGCTCCGGCCCGGCGGGCACCCTGGGCTGGCTGTTCACGCCGCAGGCCATGGTGATCGCCCAGGTCGTTCTGATCACGCCGATCGTCGCGGCGCTGACGCGGCAAGTGGTGGAGGATCTCTGGCAGGAGTACGCGGAGCAGCTGCGCTCCCTGGGCGTGAGCGCCGTGCGCGCCATCCCGACACTCCTCTGGGACGGCCGCTACAGCCTGTCGATCACCCTGCTCGCCGGCTTCGGCCGCGCCATCGCCGAGGTCGGCGCCGTCATCATCGTGGGCGGCAACATCGCGCACGTGACGCGGGTGATGACCACGGCGATCGCCCTCGAGACCAGCCGGGGTGACCTGGCCCTGGCGCTCGGCCTGGGCATCGTGCTGCTGCTCCTCTCCCTGCTGGTGAACGCCGCGGCCCAGCTCCTCAGCGATGTCGCGCGGAGAGCGGAGGGATGAGCACTTCCATCCTGCCGCTCGAGCTCGACGACCTGGGCTACACGGTCCGCGGCAACACGATCCTCCGCGGCATCACCGTGAGGCTCGAGGCGGGGCTGCGCACGGTGGTGCTGGGGCCGAACGGCGCGGGCAAGAGCGTGCTCTTGCGCCTGGCCCACGGGCTGCTCGCCCCGAGCCAGGGCGCGGTGCGCTGGCTCGGCGAGGGCGCGGCTCACGCCCGGCGAAGGCAGACGATGGTCTTCGAACACTCGGTCCTGCTGCGCCGGTCGGTGGCGGCCAACGTGGACTACGCGCTCCGCGTCCACGGTGTGCGCCGCGGGCGGCGGCGTGCGCTGGTCGCGCGCGGTCTGGCGCGCACGGGTCTCGCCGACCTGGCCGGACGCAACGCGCGGGTGCTCTCGGCGGGCGAGCAGCAGCGGCTGGCCCTGGCGCGGGCGTGGGCCCTCGAGCCCGAAGTGCTGTTCCTCGACGAGCCCACGGCGGCCCTGGACCCCGCCGCCGCCCGCGCCGTCGAGTCCCTGATCGAGTCGATCGCCGACGCCGGCAGCAAGATCATCATGACCACCCACGACCTCGGCCAGGCGCGCCGCATGGCGGACGAGATCCTGTTCATCCACAACGGCAGGCTCGTCGAGCACGCGCCCGCCGCCCGCTTCTTCGCCGAGCCGCGCAGCCGCGAGGCCGCGGCGTTCCTCCAGGGAGAGCTCTCCTGGTGAGACCCCTTCGGCTCCTTCTGCTGTTGGCGGTCGCCGTTGCGGCACCGGCCGCGACCCGCGCCGATGCGCCCTTCCTTGTCCTCGCCTCCACGACCTCCACCGAGAACTCGGGTCTGTTCGCCGCGATCCTCCCGCGCTTTCGCGACAAGACGGGCATCGCCGTGCGCGTGGTGGCGGTCGGGACGGGACAGGCGATTCGCATGGCCATGCGCGGCGACGCCGACGTGCTGCTGGTCCACGACCGCGCGTCGGAGGAGCGCTTCGTCGCCGAGGGTTACGGGATCGAGCGCTTCGATCTCATGTGGAACGACTTCGCGATTGTCGGCCCCCGGTCGGATCCCGCAGCGGTGGCGGGCGGCGCCGACGCGGCCGCGGCGCTGACGGCCATCGCGTCCCGCGGTGCGCCGTTCCTGTCCCGGGGCGACGACTCCGGAACCCACAAGGCCGAGCTCCGCCTGTGGGCTGCGGCCGGCATCGATCCAGTCACGGTCTCGGTCTCGACCTCGGGGTCGTGGTATCGCGAGACCGGCTCGGGCATGGGCGCCACCCTGAATACGGCGGCCGCCCTGGGCGCCTACACCCTGGCCGACCGGGGTACCTGGCTCTCGTTCCGCAATCGCCGGGACCTGGTGGTCCAGGTCGAGGGCGATCCCCGGCTGCGCAACCCCTACGGCGTGATCGCGGTCGATCCCGAGCGCCACCCCCACGTGAAGGCCCGGGAGGCGGACGCGCTGGTGCAGTGGCTGCTCTCGGCCGAGGGCCAGGCCGCCATCGGCGCCTTTCGCATCGACGGGCGGGTGCTATTTCATCCGGCCGCTCAGGAAGACGCAGATTCCAGCCGATAGGGGGCCGGGGGACCCCGATCATGCTGATCTTCGCCGCCCTGGGCATGGGCGCCTTCTTCCTGGTGGGTCTGGCGGTGTCGTTCCGCCTGGTTCTGCTGTGGCGTCGCAGCGGGGAGTGGCCCGAGCTCCTGGTGGCGGGCGGTCTGCTGTTCAGCGGCCCGATCGGCTTCACCGCGTCTGCTGGGGCCTTCGAGCTCCTGCACAGCAACCCCACCGCCAGCGCGTGGCTGCTCGGAACGGGCTCTGCGGCGCTCAGCATCGGTGCGGTCTCCGCCGCCGCGTTCACGCGCCTGGTCTTCCGTCCCGAGAGCGGTGCCGCCCGCCGCTTTCTCTGGTTCCTCGCCCTGGCGCTGCTGGCCGCCTGGGTTACCGGCGGGCTCGAGTCGGGCTTCTACGTGGCGGACGGGCTCGGTGCCTGGGGCTACGCGTCGCAGGTCCTGCGCATCGGGGCCATGGCCTGGGGCACCTGGGAGACGCTCCGCTACTGGCGGCTCATGCGCCGCCGGCGGGCGCTGGGACTGGCGGAGCCCGTCGTTGCCAATCGCTTCCTGCTCTGGGGGATCGGGAGCGGCGGCGGCGCGGCCGCAGCGCTGGTCGGTCTGGCGTCGACGATCGCCAACGCGGGCAAGCTCGGGGTCGACGGTCCGACCCTGATCGCCATCTCGGCGATCGGGATGGTGGCGGCGGCGGCGCTCTTCCTGGCCTTCCTTCCGCCGCAGGGCTACCGGCGCTTCGTCGAGCGCCGCGCGGAGGCCCGCGCGTAGAGAGCGAGCAGGGCTACTCCGGATCCTCGAAGACCGGGTCGCGCTTCTCCATGTTCGCGCGCACCGCCTCGATCTGGTTCGGGCGCGCGATCAGCGACGCCTGGGTCGTGGCCTCGAGGGCGAGACCCTGCTCCACGCTCCCCCGCACGGCCTCGTCGAGCAGGCGCTTGCCGGCTCGGATGGCGCTGGGCGACTTGCTCGCGATCTCGCGCGCCAGCTCGAGAGCCGCCTCGCGCGGCGTCTCGCTCACGTAGGTGGCGAGGCCGAGCTCCACCGCCTCGGTGCCGAGTACGGTGCGCCCGGTGAAGGTGAGCTCCTTGGCGACATCCAGGCGCACCAGCCGGCGCAGGGTCTGGGTCCCGCTCATGTCGGGGATCAGCCCCCACTTGATCTCCATCACCGAGAGCCGGGCGTCCGGCGCCACGAAACGGATGTCGGCGCCGAGGGCCACCTGCAGGCCGCCGCCGAAGGCGACGCCGTGGATCGCAGCGATCACCGGCACCGGAACCTCGGTCCAGACCCAGGCCGCCCGCTGGGCGCGATTGGCCGGGCTCTCGCCGGCGCCGGCGAGCAGCCCCACGGGCGCGCCGCCGTCTCCCTTGCGCTCGCCCCGGTTGCCATCCCTGTCCATGGCCTGGAAGCCGCTAAAGTCGAGGCCCGCGCAGAAGGCGCGGCCCTCTCCGGAGAGGACCACCGCCCGCAGGCTGGGGTCGCCCGCGAGCTCGAGCCCCGTTTCGATCAGGCCGCTGAACATGGCGTCGTCCAGGGCGTTCAGTTTGTCGGGGCGGTTCATGCGGACGTCGGCGACCCCGCCTTCTACGGACACGGTAACTCGGTCGGACACGGGAACCTCCAGGGCTGGGGGCGGACAGCATAACGGAGCGCCCCGGAACAGCTCAACAGGAGTGCGCAACTTGCCGATGAACAGGGGGATGAGGCGTATCCATGCTCCCGAGTCGCTTCCCGACATCGGCGAGGCCCTGCCGCTGATCGACCGGCTGTTCGATAAGCATGGCGTGCTGGGCATCCTGCTGGTCGATCTCGCCGTACTGGGCGAGATCGAGAGCACTTGCGGTGCGAACGCTCGCCGCGACGCGCTCGCGTCCTTCGGCGCCGTGGTCACGGAGGTGGCGCGCGAGCGCCTGGACGTAGACGACCTGATCGTGCGCGGCGAGACCGGACGCCACGAGATCTGGGTCCTGCTCTTCCGTCAGCTCAACGACGCCCGCTTCTTCCGCCAGGAGCTCCCGGGCTTCGCCCAGGCGCTGCGCAGGGCCCTCGAGCGGCGGGGCAACAAGGTCGTCTATCCCTACCTGCGGAGTCTTCCCGAGCTTGCGACCGGCCAGGCCGCGGTGCTGCGCAACCCGAAGCTCGGCACCGACACCCAGCTCCGCCAGGGAGTGCGCGAGGCGCGCCGCGACGCCGACCTGAACGCGCGCATCGTGGCCCGCGAGCGGCGCCGACGCATGCTGGAGCTGGTGCTCGATCGGCGGGTGACCTCGGTCTACGAGCCCATCGTCGACGTGAAGAATCGGACGGTGTTCGGCTACGAGGCCCTGGCACGCGGGCCGGAGGGGACGGACCTGCACTCGCCGATGGCGCTGTTTGCGCTGGCCGCCCAGGAGAACCTCATCTTCGAGCTCGACTGCCTGTGCCGGGCCAGCGGACTCGAGGGGGCCATCGACTACCCGTCCGGCACGAAGCTCTTCCTGAACATCCGGCCCACCACCCTCCACGACCCGAACTTCCGGGCCGAGCGCCTGATCGAGACCCTGGCCCGCTGCGAGCTCCAGCCGAGCGACGTGGTCTTCGAGATCTCCGAGCAGGAGTCGATCAACAACTTCGACGCCTTCCGGGAGATCCGCGACTACTATCGCGGCCTCGGCTTCCAGATCGCCCTCGACGACACCGGCGCGGGCTACGCGGGACTCGAGGCCCTGCTCGAGATCGAGCCCGAGTTCATCAAGGTGGACCGCTCCTTCGTGAGCGGCGTCGACCAGGACCCCGCGCGCCAGGACATACTTCGCGCTCTCCAGTCGGTGGCCCGAAAGACCGGCGCGCAGATCGTGGGCGAAGGCCTCGACACCCTCGAGGAGCTCGAGATGCTGGGGGAGCTGGGCTTCGACTTCGGCCAGGGCTGGCTGTTCGGCAAGCCCACGCCGCTGCGCGCGCGCCCCTAGAACTGGAACACGGCGCTCACACTTCGATCCCCACCAGTCGCTCGCTCTCGGACCAGAGCCGGCGTGCTGTCTCCGGGTTGCGGGCCTCTTCTGTCGGCTCCTTCTCCACGCAGTTGGCGAAGTAGCGCCCGCTCACGTTCGCGACGTCGGGCGAGGTGGCCAGGTAGAGCGACGTCTCCGCGCCCTGCTCGGGGGTGCGCAGGAAGGCGCGCAGGAGCGGGCGGAGCAGGGTGACCAGCCAGCCGGGGGCGTTGTTGGTGCCCAGACCGGTGGACACCCCGCCCGGATGGAGGCAGTTGACCGTCACCCCCGAGCCTTCGATGCGGCGGGCGAGCTCGGCCGTGAACAGGATGTTCGCGAGCTTCGAATGCCCGTACACCTTGGCCACGCCGTAGCCCGTCTCGAAGCCCAGGTCGTCCCAGTTCATGGGACCGACGCGGTGCCCCTCGCTGGAGACGTTCACGATGCGCGCACCCGGCGTTGCGAGAATGCGCTGGAGCAGAAGCTGGGTGAGCAGGAAGTAGGCCAGGTGGTTCACTGCGAAGGTGGTCTCGATGCCGTCCACCGTGGTCTCGCGCCGCAGGTTGATCACGGCGGCATTGTTCACGAGTACGTCGATCGTCGGACAGCGGTCCAGGATCTCGGCGGCCACGCGGCGGATCTCCGCTTGGGAGGAGAGGTCCGCCACGAAGAGATCCAGGGCTTCGTTGCCCGTCTCCCGGCGGATCGCCGCGATCGTCTCGCGGCCCTTCTCCTCGCTGCGGCAGACGATGGCGACCCGGGCGCCCCGCCGCGCCAGCTCCCGGGCGGTGGCCATCCCGATGCCCGAGGTCGCGCCGGTGACGATGCAGGTCTTGCCGTCCATGGGAGCGCTCAGCTGTAACGGAGGGCCCGCCCGATCTTCTTGCGGCCCTGATTGATCTCCCGGAGCTCCACCATGGCCGCCTCGGCCACCTCGACGCCGACCACCTCGTCGTCCTCGGCGGCCAGCTCGCGCATGTCGACCCACGCGGCGTACACCGGCCTGGTGCGGTCGGTGATGATGCCGGCCTTGAGGAGCGTCTTGATCAGCACGCGGAAGATGTTGGTGCTCTCGGTCATGATCCGGCGGCGATCGGCATCGGTGAACGACTCCATGATCGCGCTCCGCACCCACTGCCAGTCAAGACCGAACTCGGTGTAGATCACCTGCTTCTGCTCGGCGTTCACCAGGTTGTTGAGCAGCGTGTGGAAGCACTCGGCCGCCCAGGCTTCGACCTTCTCGTGCTCTTGCTCACTCATCTTGGGCACCGTCC